>CATLIJ010000163.1 GCA_949948825.1 uncultured Clostridiaceae bacterium | reverse complement strand
CAAGGTGTTTGCGCCTGTGTCTCCTTTTGTCTCCACCTGCTATAATTACCGGGACCACAGAAAGATTCTGGTCATTGACAACCATACTGCTTTTAACGGAGGGGTGAATCTGGCAGATGAATACATTAACCAGAAGGTAAAATATGGGCATTGGAAGGATGCTGCCATTATGCTGAAGGGAGAAGCAGTGAGAAGCTTCACACTGATGTTTCTGCAAATGTGGAGAATTTCGGAAAGAGAAGATGAGACCGCACATTTCCTTTCTTTTCCCCCATTGTCAATAAATAAAGAAAATGGTTATGTGATTCCCTACGGAGACAGTCCGCTGGATGATGAGAAGCTTGGGGAGCGGGTTTATATGGATCTTTTAAACCGGTCCTTGTCCTATGTACATATTATGACTCCGTATCTGATTCTGGACGGAGAGATGGAAACTGCTCTTAAGTTTGCCGCAGAGAGAGGAGTGGAGGTGGTTCTTTTGCTTCCGGGGATACCAGACAAGGCTGCTCCCTATGCTCTGGCCAAAACCCATTATGAATCTTTGCTGGAATCCGGAGTGAAGATCTATGAATACACGCCAGGATTTGTCCACGCAAAGGTATTTGTCAGCGACAGCAGGGAGGCAGTGGTGGGAACCATCAATCTGGATTACCGCAGCCTTTATCATCACTTTGAATGTGCTGCGTATATGTACCGCACAGACTGTATCAAAAATATTGAGGCGGATTTTCAGTCCACTCTTGCCAAATGCAGACAGGTGACAATGGATACGGTCCGAAAGGAAAAATGGAGGGTAAAATTGACAGGAGGTCTGATGAAGGCAGTGGCTCCATTAATGTAATATGAAAAAAGCCTGCAGAAGAAAAATCTGCAGGCTTTTTTCATCCATATGTTGTATTATTTTAAAGCTTCAGCAGCTTCTGTAGCAACCGTCATGGCTTCGCTCAACTCAGTGGCTACTTTGGTCCAGTCATCCTGAATGGTAGCCATGGCTTCGTGTTCCTCGCCCTTGATGCTTGCCAGAAGCACATCGCAGTATACTTCCAAAGTGTCTGCATAGTCCTGGGCAGCCTTGGCCAGACGCTCATGGGCTTCCTCCATTCCTTCCGGAACAGCTTCGAGCACAGCAAAATCAGCAAATGCCTTTTTGGTATCGCGGGTCTTCTCAATGGATTCAGCTAAAGCATCTGTGTTCTCCGGATCTTCCTGCGCCATCTGCATAAATTCCATGGAGATGGTGATAAATTCTTCGGCCGCTTTGTTCATGGTATCTACCTGCTCCAGGTATTCGTCAACAGAACTGGATGCAGCCTTTTCTGCTTCTGTAGCCGCCTCGGTGGTTGCTTCTGTGGTCGTCTCGGTTGTGGCGGCAGTGGTTGCAGCGGTAGTTGCTTCTGTTGCTGCAGTGGTATTGGCAGCTGGCTCATCCTTGCCGCCGCAGGCAGTCAGCGCAGACAGAGCCATGGCAGTTACCATAACCGGAACCATGAGTTTTTTGATCTGAAACATAATTATCCTCCCTTAAATAATGAATCATAAAACCGAAATCATTATAAAACTAATTGGAAAGATAATCAAGTACATAATATTTTTTTAACATTTTTTTAACGATTTTTTAATAAATAATCACCAATCCTTCTGAAGCTCCATGTTCCAGTCCACTGAGAAGGGGCCGTTTACCTGGGATTCCAGAGTGTTTATGATTTCAACCCGTTCTGCTGCGCTGCTGTCCGGGTCAGACAAAGCTTCGCCGGTCCAGAAGGCATAGCCATTCAGATAGCTCTGGTTAAAATCTCCCCAGGAAGGGAAGGCCTCCTGTGCTTTTTTTGCTGCCTCCAGAGATTTGTCCATGGCCTCCTCATAGGTACAATAGCCAGCGGCATAGCCAAAGCTCATAATGGTGTTCACCCGGCTTAAGTCCCAGGCAGAGATGGCAGCATCCCCATAAGCAGTCCAAGCATCGTAGGCAGCCAGAACGCTGTTGCAGGTTTCCTCATCTTCTCCTGCCTCCTCCAGCTGCTTTTTCAGGGAATCCCGGTCTGGGGCTTCGGCTGCCTGAAACTCCTTCAGGGCTTCCATGGCGCTTTGGTTGTGGCCCTCGCTCATCAGCCAGTCTGCCATTTCCATGAGGGCGGCAGCATCCTCAATCCCCCAGCTGCTGTCCAGGGCCTCTTTGGCCTGGGACGCAAGGGCGTCAATCTGGCTGTCATCTGCTCCCATGTCATGAAGAGATTTTACGGTATCCATAATGCTGGCTCCATTGGCAGTATCCAGGGCTGCAGTCATGCTGGCAATAAAGCCCTTGCTTCCCCGGTCTGTGACTTCGCCGCCAAGAATCTTCAGAGACATGACCTTTCTGGCCTCTTCTACATCATCTTCATTCCCCACCATAATCAGGCCATAGTAGCTGTCATCTGTCTCGGCGCAATAGACATAAGCCATGCCTTTGGTTCCATTGACCCTGGCTACGCCTTCTCTTGCCAGACACAGGATGGAGCCTTCTGTGGACTGGGCATCCGTGTCTTCCCAGTCCACAGACACGCCAGAGCCCTTAAAGGTCAGATTAACCAGATGATCTGCATAATCCTCCAGACTTTCCATCTTTTCCGGATTTCCCGGAACACTTCCCTTGGGACTTCCCATAGCAATTCCGGAAAATCCGGAACGGGAGGCGCCTCCGTCCAGGCCCAGCATGCTGGAATTGGCCTGGATTTGCATATCGGTCTGAGTAAGCCCCTTCAGCAAAGTTACCTGAAACAAACCATCCGCGGACGTATATTCTTCCGATTCCGGAAGAGGTTCCTGGGTTGGAGCTTCTGTTTCTGCGGCAGCGCTGGTTTTGGACGTGGCAGCAGATGGTGTGTTGCCGGTCTCCCTGGAACCGCCGCAGGCTGTCATCATAATGCCCATGGATGCGGCTAATAAAACAGCGGTTTTCTTCTTTGTGTTTTTTCTCATTTCCTGTCCTCTCTTTTTCCTTGGGAACTGTCTTGAAATAACTTCCCGTTAGTTCGCAGGATGATTATATCATATTGGAAAGGATTATGCTATATTGTTAGCGTGAAATCGTTACTGTTTACGGAGGGGCATCTTCTTGTCCGTGTTTGACGGACAAGAAGCATCAGGCGTTCGCCTGATGGGGAATCTGGTATGGATTTGGGCTTACAAGCGGGCTTGACGTTCAAATCCATACCAGATTCCCCGCCTTGTGAACTGGAACATTACATACGCGATTTTTACATCTTTTTTAGGAGATATAAACATGGAATAAGTTAGTTCAATATGATAAACTAAAACATCAGTACTGCTGACACAGCGTTCATGATTTGAAAATCTGTGCAGCGCTGTACTGGCATGGGGCGTGGTATGTGTGAGTGGGAAAGAGTTTGGCTGTTGGTGTATAGGAGGTTCAGCTTTGGCAATGCTCTGACTTAGATGCGTGAACTGAAAAATTGTCTGAAGGACAAAAAGACGAAGGAGGGAATCTATGAATCTGTACAGCCAGAAACTGACGCTGGATTATCCTGTTTCCGTCGTTCCAATGGGCGAGATTGCAGGATATCAGGTGAGGCCAGGTTTGTTTGACAGCAACGGCGCAACTGCCTCAGAGGTAGGAGTGAATTTTACAGTACACACCCAAAACGGGCATTCCTGTGAGCTCCTTTTGTTTCACAAAGGAGAGGAGGAACCTTATGCCATTCTTCCGTTTCCGGACGAATATAAGGTTGGGGACGTGTATTCCATGATTGTATTTGGGCTGAAAATTGAAGAATTTGAGTATGCTTACCGGATTGACGGGGAGTATCAGCCAGACAAGGGATTATTATTTAATAAAGACGCTATTTTACTGGACCCATACGCCAAGGCAGTCACCGGACAGGAGATTTGGGGAGAAAAGATGGTAAAGCATTACCATGCCCGCGTGGTTAAGGATGTTTTTGACTGGGGAGACATGCCTCAATCCAGCAAAAAACTGAGCGATCTGGTGATTTATGAGCTTCATGTGCGGGGATTCACGTATCACCCTTCCTCAGGGGTCCGGTTTCCCGGTACTTTTGCCGGAATCCGGGAAAAGATTCCTTATCTCAAGGAGCTGGGAATCAATGCAGTGGAGCTGATGCCTATTTTTGAGTTTGATGAGACCATGAATTCCAGACAGGTGGGGGACAAGCTGCTTTTGGACTATTGGGGTTATAATACGGTTAGCTTTTTTGCCCCCAACAGCAATTATGCATCCACAACTGAATTTAACCGGGAAGGGACAGAGCTAAAGGAGCTGATCCGGGAGCTTCACAACAATGGAATTGAAGTGATTCTGGATGTGGTATTTAACCACACAGCAGAGGGAAATGAGTTTGGCCCCACCTTTTGTTTTAAGGGAATTGACAACAAAGTATATTATATGCTGACTCCGGAGGGGAATTACTATAACTTCAGCGGCTGCGGCAATACATTAAACTGCAATCATCCCATAGTGCGTCAGATGATTCTGGAGTGTCTGCGCTATTGGACCATCAATTACCGGGTAGATGGATTCCGGTTTGATCTGGCCAGTATTTTGGGAAGAAATGAGGACGGTTCACCTATGAACAAGCCGCCTCTTCTGGAAAGTCTGGCCCATGATCCTCTTCTTGGAAACGTGAAGCTGATTGCAGAGGCATGGGATGCAGGCGGCATGTATCAGGTAGGGCGTTTTCCTGCCCAAAAGCGCTGGGCAGAGTGGAACGGACGTTACCGGGATGCCATGCGTGGTTATCTGAAGGGAGATTGCTGGGAGGCGTGGAATGCAGCCTGGAGCATTTCCGGGTCAGGGGATTTGTACGGAGGGTTTTCTCCGGATTATGACGGCAGCTATGCAGGCTACAATTCCTGTGTAAATTTTATTACCTGCCATGACGGATTTACCTTGTATGACCTTTATTCCTATAACGAAAAGCACAATGAAGCCAATGGGTGGAACAACACGGACGGGGCCAATGATAACCGGAGCTGGAACTGCGGGGTGGAGGGGGATACAACGGACCCGGCTGTGCTGGAGCTGCGGTTCCGGATGATCCGGAATGCCTGTGCAGTGCTTATGTGCAGCAGAGGAGCGCCCATGTTTCTGGCAGGAGATGAGTTTGGCAACACCCAATACGGCAATAACAACAGCTATTGTCAGGACAATGAGATCTCCTGGCTGGACTGGAGTCTTTTGGAAAAGAACCGGGAGCTGTTTGAATTTTTTAAGTTTATGATTCATTACCGGCATAATCACCCTGTAATCCGGGGAAAGCTGCCGGATGCCATCTGCGGCATGGCGCCCATCCATTCCCATGATGTCAATGCAGATATCATGGAGATTCCCAGGGAATCCAGGACCATTGGAGTCAGCTTTGCAGGCTATGACCGGGACCGGGGGGAGGATGATCTGGTTTATGTGGCAGTGAACACTTACTGGGAGAATGTGGAGATTACCCTGCCGAAGCTTCATAAGAGAGGGGCATGGTATTTAAGCGTCAACACGTATGGGGATGGCCAGGGCCAATATTGTTATGATGAGAAGGAAGAGGTCCGCATTG
This sequence comes from uncultured Clostridiaceae bacterium, assembly GCA_949948825.1. Lineage (GTDB taxonomy): Bacteria > Bacillota > Clostridia > Lachnospirales > Lachnospiraceae > Brotaphodocola. The sequence continues at coordinate 458 of CATLIJ010000163.1, read as the reverse complement.
AGGGAACCTTCATCATGCGTCCCCGGTCTGTGGCAGTATTTACAGGACGGGCGTTCCTGGCAGCGGATCGAAGGTAAGGATTTGTGCGGGAAAAAAGAGAACAGGTCTGGAAATGTTCTCTTTTTTCCTGCTTGGGACGTAACAGTTCAGACGACGGGCAAGAAGATGCCCCGTCTGAACTGTTACCTTGGGACAAAGAAAAAAGTAAAAAAACGTAAAATATAGTTGACAAAAGTGGAATGCCATGATATTATACAAAAGGTCGTTCGAGAGGAACGGTTACAGAATTAAGAGAAAGATGCTGCTATAGCACAGTCGGTAGTGCGCAACATTGGTAGTGTTGAGGTCACCAGTTCGATTCTGGTTAGCAGCTCTGAAAAGCCCGGAATAAAGACATTTCAAGGAGATCATTCTTTGAAATGTCTTTATTTTTTGTTAGATAATTAAAGATCATTTTA
>CATLIJ010000162.1 GCA_949948825.1 uncultured Clostridiaceae bacterium | reverse complement strand
GTGGAGCTGATCAATGATTCTATTTCGTCCAATGTATCTGTGAACCAGGAGGCTGCATTGGCCAGCCGTGAGATGAAAGAGAATGCCAAGCTTCTTGAGGAGGAGATGCGGAAGTTCAATCTTCGTCAGAGGGAGAAAGGCCGTGCCTACATTCCGCCGGAGAAAAGCAAAGACGAAGAGTTTATCCGAATGGCAAATGAGAATTATCAGAGAGCCATCAGCAAGGGGTTGGAATAACCATTGGAATGGTTCTAATCAACAGAAGCGAATCAGGCAAAAGGCAGGAGATAGTTTCCTCTGTCTTCTGCCTGATTTTTTTGATGACTGAAATACCATCAATTTAAATAATTCCGCATGGTTTTCAGGGCATTTTTTTCCAGACGGGAGACCTGAGCCTGACTGATGTGGATTTCTTCTGCTACTTCGGTCTGAGTTTTTCCTTCAAAAAAACGAAGGTCAATAATATGCCTCTCCCTTTTTGGCAGCCGGTCCATGGCTTCCCGAAGGGAGATTTCTTCCACCCAGTTTTCCTCCAGGTTCTTTTTATCAGAGATCTGGTCCATCACATACAGAGGGTCGCCTCCGTCTGTGTAGATGGGCTCATAAAGACTTACAGGGCTTTGAATTGCATCCAGGGCATAGGTGATTTCTTCCTTGCTGATTCCGATTTCACTGGCAATCTCCATCAGAGTCGGTTCTTTGGCATTTTTCCGCATTAACCCTTCCTTGGCATAAATGGCCTTGTAGGCAGTATCCCGCAGAGAGCGGCTGACCCGGATGGAATTGTTGTCCCGCAGGTAACGGCGCACCTCTCCCATGATCATCGGCACGGCATAAGTAGAAAAACGGACATTCTGTGTAATATCAAAATTATCAATGGCTTTAATCAGGCCAATACAGCCAATTTGAAACAAATCATCCACATTTTCATTGCTATTGGAAAATCTCTGGATTACGCTTAAGACCAGACGGAGATTTCCCTTAATGTACTGTTCCCGCGCCTCCTGGTCCCCGTCGAGAATCCGCCGGAACAACGCATCCTTCTCTTCATTGCTAAGCAAGGGCAGCTTCGCCGTATTCACGCCGCAGATTTCAACCTTGTATCCTGCCATAGTTTTCTACCTCCGCAATTTAGATGTAACCGGTCAGATTTCACATCAAATTCATATCCATTCTTCTGCTTTGACACAGACAAAAAGAAGAAGTTGTTCTGAACGGTTCTGTTCGATTTCCTGACAGTGTAAGGATTGGCGGAAATGGGAGGATTTATACGAATGAAAAGTTTACAAAAATTACCTTCAGAAATAATGTGAAAGTACCTTGACAGGACAGGATATTTTGCTGGGTTGGGGGAATGATTGTTGCAGAAAAACTTTTTTTGTGAAATATATACAAAACAAGGATAGAATTTGTGTGTAAAAAGGAGAAAGTTATATAAGACCTTGCATTCTGATATTATTAATGATATATTTTAAACATGATTAAAAAGAATATTAAAATCTGCAAAAAGGAGAATCAACCATGACAAAAAAAGAACGTGTGATTGCAGCGATTGAGCAGAAGGATTTGGATGGGATTCCCTCCAGTTTTTCCCTTCATTTTCCTGACGGGGAGAAGAGAGGAGAGGCAGGCGTCCAGGCTCATTTGAAATTTTTCCGTGATACGGATGCAGATGTGTGTAAGATTATGAATGAAAATCTGATACCAGTTTTTGGAACCATTCATACTCCGGATGATTATGACCGCCTGATTCCTGTTATGACCATGGAAGATGATTTTATGAAAAGTCAGATGGAGATGACAAAAAAGATTCTGGAAGGCTGCGGCAAGGATGTGTTTACCATGGGAACTCTTCACGGAATCTGTGCCTCCGGGATTCATCCCATTGAACAGGCTGGTGTGAATTACTATGCGGCAAGACAGATGCAGGTGGATTTTTTAAGATGGGATGAGAAAAAGATGCTGTCTGCCATGGAACGGATCACAGATGTACTTTGCGAGCTGGCGGAAGCTTATGTAAAGGCAGGATTGGATTCCGTATATTATGCGGCTTTGGGCGGTGAGCATGAGTTCTTTACAGATGAAGAGTTTGCAAGATGGATTAAACCTTTTGACTTAAGAGTTTTGAAGGCCATCAGGGATGCAGGAGGATACAGCTTCCTTCACATTTGCAAGGACCATCTGAATATGGAGCGTTACCGGGATTACAATGTTTATGCGGATGTAATCAACTGGGGAGTGTATGAAGCTCCGCTTTCTCTGGAAGAGGGAAAAGAACTGTTTGCAGGAAAGACCATTATGGGCGGACTTCCCAACCACCATGGAGCATTGGTGGAGGGAAGCAGGGAACAGATTGAAAATGAAGTAAAGAAGGTGGTGGACACCTTTGGCCGGAAAGGGCTGATTTTGGGAGCGGACTGCACCCTGACAACAGACCAGGACCGGACAAGAGTGCGGATGGCAGTGGAGGCAGCCCGCAGCTGCTAAAGAGAAGCCCGCCGGAGAAAAGTGGGCAGCTGCTGAAGAGAAGACCGCCAGAGAAAAGTGGGCAGCTGCTGAAGAGAAGACCGACAGAGCAGAAAACGACACGCCATGTTGTCTGTAACCGCAACAGTAGCTTATCCGTTTCAGGCAAAAAGTTTTACCAGATTTTTCAGAAGCTCAGTGATCTTTTCCATGGACTGGCAGGAGACATATTCATGGCGTCCATGACCGTTCTGTCCTCCGGTGCAAAGGTTGGGGCAGGGCAGTCCGGCAAAGGACAGGCGTGCTCCGTCCGTTCCGCCCCGGATGGGAGTGATGACAGGAGTAATGCCTGTCAGTTCCATGGCTTTGACTGCCCACTGAATCAGTTCCGGATGTTCCCTGACCTTTTCATACATATTTTGGTAGTTATCCGTAATGGCAATCTCAGCGGTTCCCGGACCGTATTTGCAGTTGAGAAATTGGACACAATTCTCCATCAGCTGTTTGCGCTCCGCAAAAAGAGTATGGTCATGGTCACGGATCAGATATTTTAACACTGCTGTCTCAGTAGTACCCTCCATGTGGTCTAAGTGGAAGAAACCCTCCCGGTCCTGGGTGCAGGCGGGAGACTGGTAAACCGGAAGAAGAGACTGATATTCCATGGCAATCAGCATGGCGCTTTTTAACACGCCCCTGGCATAGCCTGGATGAGCCGTGACACCGTGGAATGTGACCTGGGCGGCGGCAGCATTGAAATTCTCATAGGAAAGCTCGCCTAAAATACCCCCGTCTATGGTATATCCATAGGCAGCCCCCAGTTTTTCCAGGTCCACATGGTCGCTTCCCCGTCCGATTTCTTCGTCCGGCGTAAAGAGAATGCACACAGGCGGATGGGGAAAATCCGGGTTGGACATGAGAAATTCTGCCAGAGACATGATCTCTGCAACTCCGGCCTTGTCATCTGCTCCCAAAAGGGTAGTGCCGTCTGTGACAATTAAATCCTGTCCAATATGAGCCTGTAAGGACGGAAAGTCCTTTGGACTGGTGACAATGGACTTTTCCTGATTCAGGACAATCGGACCTCCGTCATAATTCTTTACAATCCGGGGATGAACATTGGCGCCAGACATGTCCATGGCTGTGTCCATGTGGGCAATCAGGGCAAGGCCTGGGCGGGTACATCCCCTGGACGGGGGAATATGGCCGTAGACACAGCCATATTGGTCCTGACATGCATCCTCAATTCCCATATCCTTCAGCTCCCTGGCAAGACAGGCCGCCAGAGTCAGCTGGCCCGGAGTGGAGGGAACCTGGCTGCTGCTGCTGTCTGACTGAGTGTCAAAGCTTACGTAATTTAAGAAACGTTCCGTAACATTCATGTTTTCTCCTTTCCTGGCACATTTTTTGTAACAATTTGGAACCAATGTGATGAAATTGGTTCCGAACTGCTGCTATTTGCCAGCGCCGTCCAGACAGCCCTGGAAGTGAATGATCCAAACAGCTTCTGCCTGAAACCGGTTTCTAATGGGATTAAAGCATGTTTTCCGGAGTTCGTCAACAATTTCTTTTGGGAGCTCACAAGAGAGTGGGAAAGCAATTCCCAATTTATTTTGGCGATTCTGTCAAGAATATGTTAAATTTTTGTATATTTCTCATAAAAACGGATTGAATTACAGAAAGAGTATTGACATTTTTGATATTTGTGATATTATTAGTAATATAATAACTGATATTCTTAATAAAAGATGGTTTGGTATTGCAAGCGGTTTTGAACGGAATATCAAAGATAGTCCTGGTTCTGATATCAGAACAGGATCAAAGGAATACGGAGGTCGATAAACAACATGTTGAAGTACACAGTAAAACGTCTGTTGGTAGCGATTCCCACATTTTTCGGAATTACCATACTGGTTTATCTGATTTCGGCCATGGCTCCCGGAAGCCCTCTGGAGATGCTCATGGCAGATCCCATGGCCACAAAAGAGGACATGGAGGCATTGAAAGCGCAGATGGGGTTAGACGATCCGGCCATTATCCAGTATTTCCGGTGGCTTGCTTCCATGCTTCAGGGAAATCTGGGGGTCTCCTACCGGAATAACCTTCCGGTAATGGGACAGGTTTTGGAAAAACTGGGACCCACCCTGATTCTCACCCTTACGTCTACGGTTCTTTCCATACTGATTGCAGTGCCTCTTGGCATTATGTCAGCCTACAAACCGTATTCGGCATGGGATTACGCCTCCTCTGGCTTTGCGTTTGTGGGAGCATCCACCCCAACCTTTTTTACAGGGCTTGTGATGATCTATCTCTTTGCGGTCCGGTTTAAGGTGCTTCCCATGGGAGGAATGTACGACGCAGGAGTACATACTGCAGGCTCTGCCATCCGGCATCTTATACTGCCAAGCCTGGTGCTGACCATATTTAACATCGGCAGTATTCTGCGGCAGACCAGAGGAAGCATGATGGAGGTATTTAATGAGGATTACATCCGCACAGCCAGAGCCAAAGGACTTGCAGAGCCGCGGGTCGTCATTGTCCATGGACTTCGGAATGCCCTGATTCCGGTTGTGACTGTTTTAAGCACCATGATTCCCTTTATGTTCGGCGGGGCAGTGGTGGCAGAGCAGGTGTTCAGCTGGCCGGGACTGGGAAGCCTTATGGTTCAGTCCATCAATGCAAGAGATTATCCCATGATTATGGGGATTACCGTAGTGATTGCGGCTGCTGTGCTGATTGGAAATGTGCTGACCGATATTGCATACAGCCTGCTTGATCCGAAGATTCGGGAAAGCCGTTAGGAGGTGAGGACATGTCAGAGACAAATACAATAGACACAAACACAATGAAAAAAGACTCTTATTACCGGGATGTGTTAAAGAAATTCATGGCTCACAGACTGGCTATGATCGGGGTGGCGATTATTGTGCTGGAAGTATTGCTGGTCGTGCTCCTGCCCATGATTCTGAAGCTTGATCCTTATACATCCGATATCCTTGCCTTCAGCAGCAAGCCAGGACCCGGACATTTCCTGGGAACAGATGATACCGGGCGGGATGTGTTTGCAAGGCTGGTGTTCGGCGGCCGGGTTTCCCTTCTGGTAGGACTTTTGTCCGCTGTCATCAGTCTTTGCATCGGCGTTCCCTTAGGGCTGATTGCAGGCTATTACAAGGGAATATGGGAGACCATTGTCATGCGGGCAGCAGATATTTTCATGTCCTTTCCCTCCATGATTTTGGTGTTGGTGCTGGTTTCTGTCATTGGTCCGTCTGTGTGGACGGTCACTCTGGTCATTGGAGTTTTGGGATGAACGGATTTTGCAAAACTGATTTACGGAAATGTCTTGTCTGTGAGAGAAAAGGAGTATGTGGAATCAGCAAAGGCAGTAGGGACAAAGGATATTCCGCTTCTGGTGAAATATGTGATCCCAAACGCATTTGCTCCCATATTGATTAATTTTACCTTTCGTACTGCCCAGGCGATTATTCAGGAATCTGCTCTTAGCTTCCTGGGAATGGGCGTACAGCCGCCGGAGGCTTCCTGGGGAAATATCCTCT
>CATLIJ010000161.1 GCA_949948825.1 uncultured Clostridiaceae bacterium | reverse complement strand
CAAGGTTGGAGATTTTTTCTCTGGTTTCCTGGTTCCTGTCTTTATTCCCCATAAATCCCTCCGGAAAGCTGTCTCACAGTGTTCAGGATTTCCTCGTCCGTCACAGTACGATCTACAAATGCCTCTCCGATTTTACGGAGAAGAATGAACCGGATCATGCCGGAATCCATTTTTTTATCATTTTTCGTGGCCTCCAAGACAGCCCTTTCATCTAATCCGGAATTTTTTAAGCTTACCGGCAGGCCAAAGGTCAGAAAGGTTTTCCTGATGTTCCAGGCATCTTTTTCTGAAATTAGATTTCGCTTTGCTGATAAGCAGGCAGCACCAACACAGCCAAGAGCCACACACTGCCCATGAAGCATTTGAAAATCCATAAGCTTTTCCACTGCATGGCCCAGGGTATGGCCGAAATTCAGAAGAGCCCGCTCTCCCTTTTCCGTGGGGTCCTTTTCCACCACATCCCGTTTAATCCTGTCACTTTCCAGAATCATCTCACGGCAGGTTTCGCTGTCCCGCTTTAGAATGGCTTCTGCATGCTCCTGAATCCACTGATAATATTCCTGGCTTTTAATCAGACCGTGTTTGATAATCTCCCCCATGCCAGAGACATACTGCTCCTCTGACAGGGTCAGAAGAGTTCCTGTATTGGTATAAACAAGAGATGGCATGTGAAAAGCTCCTACCATATTTTTATAGGAATCAAAATCTACCCCTGTCTTGCCGCCAATACTGCTGTCTACCTGGGACAGCAAGGTGGTAGGCACCTGGATAAAACGGATTCCCCGAAGAAAGGTTGCTGCTCCAAAACCGCACAAATCACCTACTACGCCACCTCCCAATGCCACCAGCAGGTCATTGCGGTCATATCGCTTTTGAATCAAAAAACGATACAATTCCCGAACCGTATTCAGGTTCTTCTGCGCTTCTCCTGCGGGAAATACAAAAGAATCCACCTTTCCGCAGGAAGAAAGACACTCCATTACCTCATCTAAATAAAGCGGAGCCACATGACTGTCTGTGACAACACAAAACCTCTGTCCCACTGCTTCCAAACGGGAAACCTCTTCTCCCAGCTGGTCAAAGGAAGATTTGAGAACAATATCATAAATACGTTTTCCATCTTTGCAAACACTTATTCTGTCGTCCATATATTCACCTCTTTTCCTGCAACTACCCTGAGACCTTTATGGCTGTAACCGTTCCGCTTACAGGAAAACAGACAATCTCCCGCAAGTTCACCGGAAAATTGTCTGTCTTTTCCCGTAACCATATCTGCAAGCTCCTTGCTCCTGGTTCGCATCCATACTGTATCTCACATCCTATAATCGAATATTCATCCCTGAAACGTCCAGATTTCCATTATTCAGTAAGTCCTGAAAATCACCGGACAATTCTACTGATTCCGGAGTTGCAATAAATATATAGCTGGAAATCTTCTGAAGATTTCCATTCATGGAATATGTGGCGCCGGAAGTAAAGTCAATGATTCTCTGAGCAACCTCTGTATGGATTCCCTCCATATTCAGCACTACAGCCTTTCCTGCCAAAAGATAATCACATATTTCGCGAGCATCTTCAATGGAGGTGGGTTTGATCATCGAAACCTCCATGGATCTTCTCATTGGCACCACTTTCGCAGACGACCGAGAGAAAAAACGCGGTCGTGGTTCTTCTTCGTCCTCATCCAGGTCATCACGGGAATTACTGAATGTATTTCTTCTGCCTGACCTGTCCGACTCATAGTCGTCTTCCGGTCCAAAGTAGTCGTCATCCTCTTCGTCATCGTTTAACCGTGTCATTTCCATCAGTCTGCTAATCAGGCTCATACTTATCTACTCTCCATTTCTTATCTGGCTCCAAAGATACCGGTGCCAACTCTAATCATGGTCGCGCCCTCCTCCACAGCTACCTCATAATCTCCGGTCATTCCCATGGAGAGAACACTCATACTAACATTATCAATGTTTTTCCGTTTGATGTCAACATATAATTGAAATAATTTTTGAAAAACAGGTCTGTTTTTTTCGGAATTTTCGACAAAAGGCGCGATTGTCATTAGTCCGCACACCCGGATATGAGAAAAATTACAGATGGATGACAATGCCTCCATCACTTCTTCCGGAGAAAACCCAAATTTACTCTCCTCTCCAGCCACATTCACTTCCAGAAGAATATCCACAATCCGGTCAATCCGCTGGGCTTCCTGTTGAATCTCAGATGCCAGACGAACCGAATCTACAGAATGGATCACAGATACATGGGGAAGCACCTGACGAACTTTATTTCGCTGTAAATGTCCAATCATATGAAAACGGACGTCTGACGGCATCTGCGGCGCCTTCTGCAAAATCTCCTGTACCTTATTTTCTCCAAAATCCCGAACACCCAGGTCATAGGCCATCTGTAAGTCCTCCAGAGGCTTTGTCTTGCTGACTGCAATCAAGGTGATCTGACGGATATCCCGGCCACTGCGGGCGCAGGCAGACGCCATGTTCTTATGTACCTGTTCCAGATTATCCCTGATGGTTTTTTTCATAATTTTTTCACTCCCATGAATGGATCTTTATTGATAAATCAAGTCACCCTCCTGAACAATATCCGCATTCAACACAATGTGGTCATACACGGAAAGTCCATAGCTCATTCCTTTTTTTATGGTACAATACTCCTCATTTGTATTGAGAATCTCGATTTGTTTAAATACTGCATAGCCTTTATTAATATTATAAACCCCCTGAAGAGTATCTGTGGGGCCAATTTGGTATCGTTCGTCAGAATCGGGTTTAATCAGAACCATTCCTGCCTGGAATGGGCTTTTCTCTCCCATATCCACATAATAATATTCTTCTGTGGAGTTATAAATCTCCGCTGGCACAAATTCTGCAAACACTCCGTCTTCCCGCGATACCTCTCTCATAAACCCCATGTCACTGCTGTCTCCTCCCTGAGTCATATATTCCACTGGTATCAGGTAGAAATCCTTAGCAGTCACTGCAGTTACCGGAATTTTCAGTCCGTCTGCCTGAACAGATTTTACTTCAAAGGATACAAAACGGTCGCTGATAAACTGAACCATATATTGATTAAAGTCCAACTTACCATAAAGATTCCCGTCAGTGCCAGTTAGGACAGAGAACGCACCTTCTGCCTCCAGATTTCTGGAATGGAATATTACAGAAAGGCGGGTTCTGCCAGCATATTCGTCTGCCTGCTCCTTTGTCATAGGAAATACAATACTCCAGTCATCAGAAGTGACCAGCTTGTATACTGGCTCTGATGCGGCAATCATCTGGCCTGCTTTTGTGATTTCTTTCGAGTAGCCAGTACGGTCAAAGGTAGATGTTGTGATTTCGGAAGCCTCCAGATCCTCATACTGGTCAATGGCATAGGATACAACTCCGGAAACCGGCGCCTGCACCTGTAAAAATACGATTCCATCCTGTCCCATCATATTGTCCAGATTTTCCAGTGTGTTGAAATTCACATACTCGGACACAGAAGCATCCAATGTGGATTTCAGGGAATAGACCGAGTCAAAGCTTAAATTTGAATAGCTTAAGGCAAAGGAGGAAAGAAGCCGTTTAATTTCCGTCAAATTCTCACTGGTAAGAATTGCATTGTCCTCATTCTTTTTCTCCAGATAAGCAGACAGGTTTCCGGTTTCATCAATAGAATAAATCCGGGAGCCCACGGCTGCCCGCTTTCCCTCTCTTACATAATAGTGGATATGACCAGATCGCTCAGCATATTGGACGGACTCCTGTCTAATAATAATGCCTGTATATCCATGATCCGTAACAATATCTCCCTCTACCACCTCATAAAATTGTATTTTTTCTTTTTTTGCATAAGTATAAACACAAAAGGACATGTAAAAGAAAATAATGGCAAAAATAAACATTCCCACATTAATATTAATCGGATGGCGGTATTGGGGGGTGCTGCCCGCACCTTTTTTCTTCCTGCGCAAAATCTCACTCCCTCCGGCAAGCCAACGCAAAAAAGAGGACCTGCCTTTTCAAGTCCCCCTTTTGTATCTATCCTTACAGAGAAATAATTACGTCTTTCTGTATCGCTTCTGGCAGCTCATGGGAATCCATGGAAATGCTGAGTACAAAGTTTAAGCTGTATTTGGTGCTGAGCTTTTCCAGTACTGCAATGGTTTCGCTGATGTCCTCCCCTTCCAGACATGCCAGCTTCAGAAAGCTATCTAAAAACATAACTTCAATGTCCCGGTCCTGAGAAAGAATCCCGCTGATAAAACCGATAAAGCCCTGGCTGTTGCCAATGGGGAACTCGTTCACATTGATCAGCCGAATCCGGTTATTCAATTCATACATGTGCTTGGAACTTTTATCCAGATAGACTATAGAACCATCGGCGGTCTTGACGGAGCCATTTGCCATGTCTAAGAGATGTTTTGTCTTTCCTTTTCCCTTGTTGCCTGCGATAATCTGAACCATATTAATCTCCTCCTTGGGTTTATAAGATTTGTATAAAAAGTCTAATTATCCTAAAATAATTATAGTATAATTTCGCAAATTAAGCAATCACTAATTGACAATTTTCTGAATTATATTTGTCATGTCCTCATAAACCTCTGTACGTCCCGCAGCTTTCAATACAACGGATACATATTCATGCCCTTCTGTATCCTGGCTTCCCACCACAAGGCAGCTGCCGGCAGCCATGGTTGTCCCGGTTTTTCCTCCCAGCATGGTAAGTCCCTCTGGCATAGGCTGCTTTCCTGTAATAAAACGGTTGCTGTTGTTCCAGGTCTGAGTCTTTGGTTGATTGCTGGCATCCGTATACTCTGCTGTGTAGGTTCCTGTACCTACAATTTTACGGAATGCAGGTTCTTTCATAGCCTCCTGAAAAATCAGGTACAAATCATAGGCAGTTGTATAGTGGTCCTGACTGTGCAGTCCGTGAGGATTCACAAAATGAGTATTGGTAGCGCCAATGGACCAGGCCTCCCGGTTCATCATCTCTGCAAATTTTTCTATACTGCCTGCAATATGAACGGCAATAGCAGCTCCCGCATCATTGCCGGATGGCATCATAAGACCATACAAAAGCTGTTCTAAGGTTAAAGTATCTCCAGGATGAATATTACAGAGCGTGGCGCCGGATTCTGTGATAATCACTTCCTGTCCCACAGTCACCTTTTCCTGCAGATCTCCATGGCGGATAGCCAGTAATGCGGTCATAATCTTGGTAGTGCTGGCAGGATACAGCTGCTCATAGGCATTTTTTGCCAAAATAACAGAATGGTCCTCCAGAGAGAAAACTCCTGCAGCCTCTGCGCTTAAGCTGCTGTCCGGCAAAGACACATCTTCCGTAATGACACAAAGGCTGGAAGCAAACGTATCGGCTCTCCTGTTCTCGGAGGAATCCAGATCAGCCAGCTCCTCCAGCCTTTCCTCAACCGGATAGGAAAGCTCCGGCTGATCCTTTTGCTGCCCGCATCCGGTCAGAACCAGACAAAAAACCAGAGCTCCGACCGTGAAAAAACTTGAATATGGATTCAAAACCAGTTCTCCTATCGATAGATTTCGCGCCACTCCAGATCTCCCCGATCCAAAGCTTTAATTAACAGCTCCGCTGTGGCAAGATTCGTGGCAAGAGGAATATTGTAAGTATCACAAAGCTTTACTACATTATTCACATCCGGCTCATGGGATTTGGAGGTAAGGGCATCCCGGAGAAAAATCACCAAGTCCATCTCATTGTGCTCAATTTGAGCAGCAATCTGTTGCTGTCCGCCCAAATGTCCTGCCAGATATTTATGAATATTTAAATTGGTTACTTCTTCTACCAGCCTTCCGGTGGTTCCTGTGGCAAAAAGTTCATGCTTGTTTAAGATTCCCCGGTAGGCAATACAAAAATTCTGCATCAGTTTTTTCTTGGCGTCATGCGCAATCAAACCGATATTCATAAGTAAACCCCTCCTTTAATAGTTACTGATTTTTCTTTGAAGTCCAACATTAAGGGTTAATCCGATTCCACTGTACATACTGATCAGAGAACTGACCCCATAGCTGATAAAGGGAAGCG
>CATLIJ010000160.1 GCA_949948825.1 uncultured Clostridiaceae bacterium | reverse complement strand
CTGAAACAGCAGGTGGATTTGAAAAAGAGGACGCTGATCTATGTGGCAGAACCAGGGCTTCTGCCTGTGGTGTATCAGGCAGTCCGCAACTACCCGGACTATCAGAAGCTTTTTCCGGATACCCTTGGCCTCATTGGTTTTGACATGACGGGATGGACAAGGCTGACCACTCCGACGATATCCGCGATTTTGGAACCTGCCTGTCAGGAAGGGGCCCGGGCAGCCAGAGAGCTTTTGGAGCTTTTGGAGGGCAAGCGCAAGGAGGGCGAGGTTGTGTTTAAAAATGTGGTGAAGTGGAGGGAGACTACACTCTGAGTTATGGGAATTTTTTTTAAACATAACTGCGTTGTTTGAAAGGTGTTGCTTTTGGGCAGTGCCTTTTTTATTTTGCAGGAGATAAAGATGGAAATAACTATCCGAAACATTCCTGTTTTCTGAATTATAAAAGGGCTGGATATATTTAGAAAAAGGAAATGGGAGCAGAGGTTTCCTGTGAAATCTTTGTTGTGGTTTTATATAAATAGATGCAGCCACCGGTCCAATCGGTCCAGCAGGTACAGCGGGTCCGACCGGTCCGCAGGGCCCAACGGGAGCGGCAGGTCCAGTGGGGGCGACAGGTCCAGTGGGGGCAGCAGGCCCAGTGGGGGTGGCAGGTCCGACGGGGGCAACCGGCCCAGCAGGAGCGGTAGGTCCGACTGGAGCGGCAGGTCCAGTGGGAGCGATAGGTCCGACGGGGGCAACCGGCCCAGCAGGTCCAACGGGAGCGGCAGGTCCGACGGGGGCAGCCGGCCCAGCGGGAGCGACAGGTCCGGTGGGGGCAATCGGTCCGGTGGGGGCAACCGGCCCAGCAGGTCCAGTGGGAGCGACAGGTCCGACGGGGGCAACAGGTCCAGCGGGAGCGACAGGTCCAGCGGGAGCGGCAGGTCCAGTGGGGGCGACAGGTCCGGTGGGGGCAACTGGTCCAGCGGGAGCGACAGGTCCGACGGGGGCAACCGGCCCAGCAGGTCCAACGGGAGCGGCAGGTCCAGCAGGAGCGACAGGTCCGGTGGGGGCAACCGGCCCAGCGGGAGCGGCAGGTCCGGCGGGGGCAGCAGGTCCAACGGGAGCGGCAGGCCCAGTGGGGGCGACAGGTCCGACGGGAGCAACTGGTCCAACTGGTCCAACCGGTCCTGCTGGTCCTGTGGGTCCGGCAAGGGAACTGAACGCACTTACTGCTTTTAATGATTCGGTCCAAACCCCAGGCGCAGCAGATGAAGAGCTTATATTTAATATAAATCCAGTATCTGTGGGGACTGCGATTACTCATACAGTGGGAACCGGAATCTTTACTATGACGGAAAATGGAAATTATATGGTGACTTATAACACTGTAGTTTCCAATACAAATCCAGCTACTCCCTCCTTTTTGGCAGGGGTAAATCTGGCCAGCAATGGAATTACGATTCCAGGTACAACAGCTGTGGCGACAGTCAATACAGGCGATACCGAAGCGCTTTCCGGAAACAGTATTATTCATGTGACCAATGCTCCGTTAAATATTGCATTGGTTACGAGCAGACCAGATGGAGCGTACAGCAATACATCTGTTACCATACAAAAGTTAGACTGAATGAATGGACATGGGAGCTTTTTTACAGAGACTTTTCCCCGAAAAAAATATGTTGTTTGGATGGGTTCTATATTGAGAGAGTCCGGAGACGCAAAAGAGTGTTTCCGGACTTTTGCTTTTACGCAAAAACATTTGTTTTTTGGACAAAATAAAAACAGGGTAGTTTCTCAATCTGTGAAATCTCTGTGAAACAGTGGAAATCGAGAAAAAGATTTGTTAAAATACAGGTAAAAAGTAACCGCTCAGACGGGGCATCTTCTTTTCCGCCGAAGACGGGCAAGAAGCATCGGGCATTCGCCTGATGGGGAAACTGACATGAATTTTGGACGTCAGGCTCGCTTGTAAGCCAAAATTCATGTCAGTTTCCCCGCCGTTCGAATTGTTACAACAAAAAGGAGGTTGCGGAATATGGATATGGTAAAGGTGCTGGTAGTGGATGATGAAGCAAGAATGCGGAAGCTGGTGCGGGATTTCCTGACCGTGAAGGGCTTCCAGGTAATAGAGGCAGAGGATGGGGAGCAGGCTGTGGAGATCTTTTTTAATCAGAAGGATATTGGGCTGGTGATTCTGGATGTGATGATGCCCAAGATGGATGGGTGGGAGGTCTTAAAAACCATCCGGCAGTATTCCAAAACACCTGTAATTATGCTGACAGCCCGGGGAGAGGAACGGGATGAACTGCAGGGATTTAAGATGGGGGTGGATGAATATATTTCCAAACCCTTCAGTCCGAAGATTCTGGTAGCCAGGGTGGAGGCTATTTTGCGGAGAAGCAAGGCAGTGTCTGAAAATACCACAGAGGCAGGAGGCATCCGGATTGATAAGGCAGCTCATCAGGTGACGATTGACGGACAGACCGTGGATTTAAGCTACAAGGAGTTTGAATTGCTGGCATATTTTGTGGAGAATCAGGGATTGGCCCTTTCCAGGGAGAAAATCTTAAATCATGTATGGAATTATGACTATTTTGGCGATGCCAGGACCATTGATACTCATGTGAAAAAGCTTCGGAGCAAAATGGGAGAAAAGGGGGATTATATTAAGACCATTTGGGGAATGGGCTACAAGTTTGAGGTGAACCAATGAAGGATTTCCGGAAGCATTCGATCCGCCATCGGATCATGCTTATTTTTGTAGGGCTTTTGACAGCAGTGCTGTTTGCTGTATGGGCTATTAATAACTGGTGGCTGGAGCGGTATTATGTAGATGAAAAGCGGAAGGAAATGGAAGAGGCTTATGAGGACATTGATGCTGCGGTGATGGAGAAAACAAGGGATGGAGCCACCATTGGAGATGTGATTGCCGGTGAACTCCAGTCTGAATGGGAGATTTGGAGCAGGTCTTCTGACCATCGGTCAGGGGAATTTCCATCCGGGGAAGCTGGAGAAAATGATTCAGAGAGATTTTCTGCACAGGAAGATTTGGAACAGCAAAATGAAAATGAAATACAGGCTTTGCCAGAAGAGAGTTTGAATCGGACTCTTCTTGGAATGATTCGGGGATATGGGGATAAGAACAATATTAACATGGTTTTGATTGACAGCAATACAGGAGCCATGATTTTAGGGGCAGGGCGGGACAGTGATTATCTGGTTCAGAAGGTGCAGCGGTATGTGCTTGGCATTCGGGGGAAGAGGACAACCGTTTTGAAAAAACATGAAAATTATGTGATTGAGACCAATTATGACAACCGGTTTCGATCCAGCTATATGGAAAGCTGGGGATTTTTGTCAGATAACAGCACGCTGTTTATTATGTCCATGCCATTGGCAAGCATTCGGGAAAGTGTGATGCTGACAAACCGTTTTACTACCTTTGTGGGCCTTACCTCTCTTGTTGTTGGAAGCATTTTGATGTATTTTGTCACAAACCGGGTGACGAATCCTCTCATGCGTCTGGCTGCATTGTCTGAGCGGATGTGTGAACTGGATTTTGATGTAAAATATGAAGGGGACTCCAAAGATGAGATCGGCGTGCTGGGGCGGAGTATGAACACATTGTCCGATAAGCTGAAGGAAACCATAGGGGCTTTGCAGGATGCCAACCAGCAGCTGCAGCATGATATTGAAGAAAAAATTCAGATTGATGAGATGCGGAAGGAATTTATTGCCAATGTGTCCCACGAGCTGAAGACACCCATTGCCCTTATTCAAGGTTATGCGGAGGGATTGGGAGAGGGAATGTGCGAAGATAAGGAGAGCAGGGATTATTACTGCGAGGTGATTGTGGATGAAGCCGGGAAAATGAACAAAATGGTAAAGCAGCTTCTGACCTTAAGCGCTTTGGAATTTGGCAGTGACACTCCGGTTCTGGAGCGGTTTGACATTCATGGGCTGATTCGGGATTTGCTTAGTTCTGCCAGAATCCTTTTGGGGCAAAAGGAGGCTCGGGTGATTTTTGATTTTCAGGAACCTTTGTATGTGGTGGCGGATGAATTTAAGATTGAGGAGGTTATGACCAATTATCTGAACAATGCCATGAATCATCTGGATGGAGAGCGCATCATCCGGATCTGGACAGAGAAGGATTCAGAGACCGTGATTGTCCGGATGTTTAACACGGGAAATCCTATTCCGGAAGAAGATATTCCTAACTTATGGACCAAATTTTATAAAGTGGACAAAGCCCGAACCAGGTCCTATGGAGGCAGCGGAATCGGGCTGTCAATTGTAAAGGCCATCCTGGAGGCTCATCATCAAAGCTGCGGAGTGGAAAATGCGGCGGATGGAGTGGTCTTTTGGTTCAGCCTGCAGCGGTGGAGAGAGGATAACAAAACAGACTCTGTTGTGAAATAATCACAATAGGGTCTGTTTTTTTGCATCATAGCAAAATGCGTCCTAAGACAACAGGATTGTGGAGAAAAATAAAAAATGAAATTAGGACGATAAAAACATTTGTGGTTAAACCTGTTATTCTTGTAAAATAGACGAAAAAACATATAATTAGAGTATTTGATTGATGATTACAAAAGGGAGCCATTCCCAAAAGGGAGGTTTGCTGGAAACAGGAAGCGCAGTACATTCAAAAGAGTAAGGAGGAGTAATGGGGAATACATATGGTTACGTGCGGGTCAGCACAAGAGAGCAGAATGAGGACAGGCAGATGGCTGCTCTCAATGAAATGCAGGTGGAAGAGGGAAATATTTATATAGATAAGCAATCAGGCAAAGATTTTGACCGCCCCATGTACAACCGCATGCTGAAAAGGCTGAAGGAGGATGATTTGCTGTATGTGAAAAGCATTGACCGGCTAGGAAGAAACTATGAGGAGATTCTGGAACAATGGCGGGTATTGACAAAAGAAAAAAAGGTGGACATTGTGGTGATTGACATGCCTCTTTTGGATACACGGCGGGGGAAGGATCTTATGGGGACATTTTTAAGTGATATTGTATTGCAGGTATTGTCTTTTGTGGCAGAAAATGAGAGGGACTGTATTCGGCAGAGGCAGAAGGAGGGAATCGAGGCAGCCAAACAGCGGGGAGTTCGGTTTGGAAGGCCAGAGGACCCTCTTCCGGATAATTTCAGAAATGTGAGCAGGCGGTGGATCTCAAAAGAAATCTCCGGGAAGGAAGCAGCACGGCTATGTAATATGTCCAAGTCTTCTTTTTATCGGAAGGTTGGGGGGCGGAAGAGAAAAAGGTAGAAGGTGAATTGGGAGAATGGTTGATTCTTTTTCAACAGAGCCGGACAAAAAGCAGATTCCCTGACGTCAGAACTGTACTGAGACATGCTGCAGAACTTGAAAACCAGCAAACATCTGTATATAATAGAAGATAAAGAGATTCTCCAGATGAAATCAGTGAGTTTTTTCCACAGCTTTCACAAGAGAATATAAAAAATTTCCGCAAATACAATCAAATAATTCATAGGACAAGACTTTGCGGTAAAAGCAGGAGGATATTATGCTAAAACCACAACAGGTAAAAACAGAAGCTCAGAAGAAGGAAGAGGAAAATCTGAGATTTCGTACCTATTTAAAATACCATGCAGATGAGAAGAAATTAGATCGCCAGTTTGCACAGCTGCACAAGGAATTATTTGCAGATTATGATTGCAGTCAGTGCAGAAATTGTTGCAAAATGTATGCAGGATCTATTCCAAGGGAAGATCTGGAAAAGGATGCAAGCATTGTCCCTGTGATTTTCTTCAGGAGGATGGTTCGTGTAAATTAGAGGAATGCAGGCCAGACAATTGCAAAAAGTATCCTTATACCAATCAGCCAGACCGTTTATGGAGCCTGTACAGTGTTCTGGAAGCAGTGCAAGTATGTCCGGTGGCTTTTGAGATTTTTGAGAGATTAAAGAGGGAATACAGATTTCATCTCAGAAAGAGATAGGAAGGGCTTGACCTATTAGAAAGAAGTACATAAAAAGGGGGCATCACAGGACTCATGAATTTTCAGGATGAGATGAAACAGAAGTTTTTGGAGGTTGCCGCCGGAAAGGCAGAACCAGGAGAATGGCAGGAATGGTGGAACAGCCATAGAAGCCAGT
>CATLIJ010000159.1 GCA_949948825.1 uncultured Clostridiaceae bacterium | reverse complement strand
ACTGCCCACCGCTTTCTGCGCCATAAGAGCAGCAATATTCACCACATCCTGCTTCAAGCTGTCAATGGCCTTCTTTCTCTCCAGCTCAATCTCCCGGTTAGCACGTTCCACGATACGGGATGCCTCTGCTCTGGCCTCATCCAGAATCTCTGTCTCCCGGCTCATGGCCTTTTTCCTTGCAGCCTCCAGAATATCCTCTGCCTCTTTGTTCACATTCTTAAGCTTTGCCTCATACTCTTCCTTTAAAGCATTGGCGCTTTTCATGTCGCCGGCCGCTGTGGCCAGCTCCTCGGCAATCTTCTGTTTCCGCCGCTCCAGCACATCGCGCACCGGATTGAAGAGCAGGTAGGATAAGAAAAAGAACAATATGAAGATATTGATACCGGTCAGCACTGAATCATGCAGCAGCTGCGGATCAAATCCAATCAGTCTGTCCAAACCTGTCAATGTGTACAAATCCCAAGCCTCCTTTCGTCACTATTCCCTCCTGGTCCTTAAGCGCCGAAAGGCTTAACAAACATCAGAATAATAGCAACAACCAGGCCATACAGACCGGTGGTCTCTGCAACCGCCTGTCCAAGCAGCATGGTGGAGGTAATGTCAGACTTTGCGCCCGGATTGCGGCCAACAGCAGACGCGCCATGGCCGGCAGCAATACCCTGTCCAACACCAGGTCCGATACCAGCGATCATCGCCAGACCTGCGCCGATTGCGGAACAACCAAAGATAAAGTCCTGTCCTGAGATACCGTTCATAGTAAAAATCCTCCTAAAAAATAAATTGTGATAAATGAAACAACTCTTTCAGCAGCCGGTGAAGCATCCGGCCTTTTTGCGCATCCATGCGCTACTCCATCTTATCATTGATGTAAACCATGGTCAACATACAGAACACATAGGTCTGAATACAGCCGGAAAACAAATCACAATAAATGTGAAGCGCTGCCGGAATGCCGATATTGACCAGCAACGGCATCATTCCATACCACAAACCCATAATAATCACGCCGGAAAGCAGATTGGCAAACAGACGCAGGGAGATGGACAGCGGATTAGCCAGCTCGCCAATCAGGTTAATCGGGAACAAAATCGGAGTCGGCTCAAACAGACTGGTAAAATGCCGCATCTTCCGGTTCTTGATTCCCTGGTAGTTGACAATAAAAAATGTAACCATACCCAGCAAAAACGTCACTCCATAATCAGCCGTAGGCGCCCGCAGTCCCAAAAGCCCGCTCAGATTACAGAATAAAATGAACAGGAATATGGTCCCGATATAATTTACAAAGCGCTTTGCATTTCCTGCCAGAATACTGTCTGCCATCTTCTGAAGCATCTCATAGGCATATTCTAATGCATTCTGAAATGTTCCCGGCACATCTCCGGCATTCTTCAGCGCCCGGTTGGCCAGCACTCCCACCAGCAGAATGATGACAGTGACAATCCACATACTTATGGTCGTGGTTGTAATCCAAAAATCCTGACCAAACATCTGGTACTGTAAAACACCATGAATCATAAAGTCAGGCTCATTGGAAATAAGCATTCCCATATTGATGATATCCTCCTTTCTTTCAATGTCACGGTCTTCCGGTAAAATCCCGAAAACCGCCGGGGCATTCCCCTATGGTAGTTCCGTTCCTTCTTTCTCCTTGCCGGCTTCTGCCTGCGTTTTCTCCTCTTTTGTAAAAACTTTGTGAATCAGCGGCTGCAGGTATGCGCCCGCCTTCATGCCCATGATGCCAATGACCACAGCAAGAAGATCCACCCGGAACACTCTCCAGCAGAACACAAGAGCAGCCACAAGCACCACCTTCCGAATCAGGCTCTGAACGATGGTCGTCTTGCTGGCATAGCTTTCATTCTGGCTTTCCAGCGCCCGTTCTGTCGTCACCGCCATATGAATCAGCATCAGCACGGCTCCGACTGCACCTGCCAAAAGTCCTCCGAGCACCGGCCATACCGGATAAGAGGTCCCTGGCAAAAATACCCATGCAAGCACACCCAGCAGCAGGTTATATAAGATTATGCCAATGGACATTTCAACAAGAAGTCGTTTTGTAGATCTGCTCAGCAATTCCATCTCTTATCTGCCTCCCTGCCTGCTGCCTGTTTCTTTTGGGCCAGCACATCCTCCTCTGGTTCCTTCCGAACCCGGCTGGACTGCTTAGGCCTGCTGATTCCGGTTCTCTCTCTCTGACCCTGCTGCTCCTTCAGGACCGCCTCATCCTCCCTGCGTTCCTGCTCAAGAGTCTTCACTGCCAGATGCCAAGCGCTCTTTCCACCAGCAAGCACTCCCAGAATCAACAGCGGCACCATAGTCTTCATCCCATATCGGGAATCCAGCCAGTACCCTATGAATATGCATAAAAAGATTGGGGCCAGAACACACAGGCCAAGCTGTGTAACCATGGCAAGGCTCCGGAACACACTTTTTTTGTATTTCATCGCGCCCACCCCTTTCTGCATTTTGCATGTAATCCTTATTATACCCAATCTTTCCCGATTTGTCTATTATTCATAGAAAAAGATTGAAAAAATTTCCGAATAGCTATAAATTCTGCTGGACTTCCGGGATATTTTTTACTATAATAAAGATAGCGTAACAGGCGCAGAACAATCAAAGGAATGGTAGGGAAAATTATCTGCGCAGTTTATTTACAGATAAAAGTCTGTGTTTCCTGTCTGTTTCATTGTACAGACACAGACGCCGTATAAAGAAATGGTGATTAGCTATGAAAAAAATATCCGCACAGGTTCAGATGCTTGGCGGCTTCTGCCTGACCATCGGCAAAGTCTCGGTCAGCAACCAGGTCCAGCAGGCGAAAAAGCCCTGGAACATACTGGAATATCTGGTTTACAACCGCAACCGCGAGATCTCATCCGACGAGCTGGTCAGCATCATCTGGTCCAATAACAGCAACGTAAATTCAACCAACGCATTAAAGACGTTGATCTTTCGCACCCGTAAGCTACTGGAACCCTTTAATCTTCCCACACAGCAACTTATATCTCAAAAACACGGTTCTTACTGCTGGAACCCGAACATAGAGCTTCTTATGGATACCGACGAATTTGAAGATTTATGTATTCGCAGCCAGCAGCCTGAACTCACTGGATCAAAACAGCTGGAGCTTTTGACTCAGGCTCTTGCCCTGTACCAGGGTGATTTTCTTCCAAAATCCGCCTGGGAGCCCTGGGTCATTCCTGTCAGCCGCCATTACCATGACTTGTTTGTCCGCGCTGTCAGGCAGGCTGTGGATCTGCTTTTACAAGAGGAGAAGTGGGATTCTGTTGCAAAGGTATGCAAACAGGCAGTTGCCATAGAACCGCATAATGAAGATTTTCAATATCATTTGATTCATGCATTGTATCAGAGCGGGTGTCAGCATCAGGCATTGTCTCAGTACCGGATTATGGCAGATTCCTTTTACAATGATTTTGCCATCACTCCCTCCGGACGGATGACTGGCTTGTACAAGCTGATTCAGCAGCAGGAACGGGGAATCAATATTGATTTACATATGATCCAGCAGTCCATGCAGGAGGAGAACAAGCTTCCCGGAGCTTATTTCTGTGAGTTTACTGTATTCCGCGATATTTATCAGCTGGAGCGAAGAGCCATTTCCCGGACCGGCAATTCTATTTTCCTGGGTCTTCTGACCCTTTCCGAGGAAGACGGAAGGCTGCCCAAGTCTGCAGTATTATCCCGGGCCATGGGACATCTGGGCGACGCCACCACCAACTCCCTGCGCCACGGGGATGTCTACACCCGGTACAGCGTCAGCCAGTATCTGGTTTTACTGCCCTCCGCCACCTACGAGAACGGTAAGATGGTCATGCAGCGCATCATCCGGAATTATAAAAAAGCCTATATCCGGAAGGAGCTGACAGTACACTACACCCTTCAGGCAGTAAGCCCTATTGAGTATCTGTCCTGAAAACCCAAGGTTTATTTCTCATAAAGCTCCCTTGTGTTCCATCCGGCCAGAGAAATTAAACCTTTGAACAGTTTTGTCTGGAAATAGCTTATGTAAATGATACAAACTGTTTCCAGACATTCCCTACTCACAGGAAAAAGCGGTTTCCTCCCCAACAGCTCCGCTCATCATCAGCACCAGCTCCAAAAAGCTGCGGAAACTTTCCTCTCTGTGTCCCTCCTGCCAGTACAATATTCCCTGACAGGATCTGTTTTCATAAAAAAGAAAGCGAACCACAAAGGTACGGCTTCTGTCATCTATTCGGAAATGATATCGAAAGGTATCCTGCATAATCCTCTCCACCTTTGAAAATCCCATTACAATCTCCAAATACTGCTCCACATGCTCCTGCATTTCTTCCGGCCCCGGCTCCCGCGCTTTCTTTTGTTTCTGTTCTGCCCCCAATTCCGGTATCTCTTTCTGTCCCTCCGCTGGCTTTGTGTCTTCCCCTGAAGCTTTCTGCCCTCCCTGCCTGACCAGATCCTTCTCCAGACAGACCACCAAATCCAAAAAGCTGGAAAAGCGGCAGATTGCCCCATTTTCTTTCACCACAATTCCCTGCCAGCTGGCATACTGCCGCTGTGTCACCCGGATTACATAACTGCTGATTCTGCCAATACGCCGTGGAATCTGCTCTTCTTCCAGACGAATTGCCTCATTATTTTTCCCCAACTGTAATCCACGCAGATCCATAACCGGACGAGGGTACTGAATCTGTTCAAAATATTCCTCCAGCATCCGAACCAACGCCACATATCCAGAAAAACTCTTCCCTGTCAATTGACATCCCAGGTACAAAACCCCTTCCATTACCCCTTTTTCATGCCGGTCAACTGTAACTGTAAATACACGCTCCCCGTCCGGCAACATGCTTCCATAAGATATAGACATATAAAAGCTCCCCTGTCTACCAAAACCCCAAAATCCGCATAAAATCAACTTCTCTAGACCGTCTCATTTAACCGGCTCAAGCGCATAGCCTGGTCGGCTGCGATGCACAAGTGCCTCTTACTTTCAGGTCATGCACATATGCCTCTTTTTTGGTAGTGCGATACACATATACAGCTAAAAATTAAGGCTCTGCACATATGCAGCTATACCCCGGCATACATAAAAACCAGCAGATACCCCCGCCGCTTACATATTTTTCACCGCAATCTCAAATTCCTGTTCTGTATCTACAAAGCTGTACGGTTCATACTCGCCATATGCTGATGGGCGGCTGATCACTACAAGCTGAATCTTATCATACCCGACAGACCTCATAAGCTTCGTCTCAAAATCCGCCAGATGCGGCCCATGCTCTGTCTGCAGAGCCACACAGCCCAAATCACCGAATTTCTTCGCAATCAGATAGCACACGTTCCAGCACCTCCTTAAACTCACTTTCGTTCTTTATCTTACCACGTTCATATTCCTGGCGCAAGTGATACCCGACCTGACTCTTATATTTCCTTTTGTACACATACTTATGGAGCCAGTTGTTGAGCTGGCGGTCATAATAGATATTGTACTGAATTTCAATCGGGTAGTGGTAACTGCTCAACTGGAAATACACATGAACTCCACGGTACCCATCATCCTTTGATTTTCCGCCAGACATATCAGCTACTCGGATATTATCATGCCCTGCTATCCGTAACACATCCTCATAATTATCACAAAGGGTACGAAACCCCAGCATTTCATTAAAAACCTTTGCTGCCTGATGGTCTGGATAATACCTTTCATATTTTAGCATTGCCGACTGAATGCTTTTAATACGATAATCGACTGTAAGTCCGTGAAGCAGCCCGTTACCCGCATACCAGCTATGAACGTTGAATAACTCGTCAAACAAAAGAGTCTTGTCAAAATAATGGAGGTTCTTTTTCAGCCTGATACCCAAACCGGATTGATAGGACAACTCCTCAAGTAATCTTATAGATAATCCATCTCTTTTTAAAATAGTGTCTAACACACTTCCTCCTGCCGCTGTATCAACAGATTTTTGCCATTATAGCATATTCCGGAAATACGCATCATCGAGGGCCTTTAAGCCGTCTCACTCATCTTCGCCAGCTTAGCCGCCTGGTCAGCGGCAATCAGGCTGTCAAGCAATTCCTGAATATCTCCGTTCATAATGGAATCAATCTTATACAAGGTCAGCTTAATCCGGTGCTCTGTCACCCTTCCCTGGGGAAAATTGTAAGTACGGATTTTCT
>CATLIJ010000158.1 GCA_949948825.1 uncultured Clostridiaceae bacterium | reverse complement strand
CGCAGAAGCAATGTTCACTGCGGTTGCAAATGCCGGGTCATATCCCTCATCCTTCTGAATCGGATAGATACATCCGCCCATAGCAGAGGCCGCTGCCACAGAAGAACCAGACAAAGCGCCGAACAACATGTTTCCCACCACATTCGCCTGGGCAAGAGAGCCAGGAATCCATCCCACAAAAAGCTTTGCAAAATTAACCAGACGCCTTGCGATTCCCCCGTTGTTCATAATATTTCCTGCCAGAATAAACAACGGAATTGCCAGCAGGGAAAAGCTCTCCACACCACTGTTCATCTTCTGCATGGTAATAAAAGTAATCTGATCCCAGGATAAGGAAGAAATCGCTGTCACAATAGAGGCAATTACAATGCTCACGGAAATGGGACAGCCGATAAACAGCAATACTGCAAATACTGCAAAAAGGACCAGGGTTGTCATTCCAATACTCATTCTTCATTCCCTCCCTCGATGGTAATACCAGTCACATCCTCATAGATGTTGATCACCTGCGCCACAATAATAAACAGGCCGGAAATCGGCGCCATAGCATACACCAGGCTTCTTGGAATCCCCAAAAGCGCGGAAAACACCTTCTGGGCGCTCATAGCCAGCTTAAAACCGCCCACAGTAATGACAAAAATTGCAAAAACCAAAATCAGCACATCAATAAAAGTCATAAGTATCCGCCGTTTCTCCGGGCTTAAGCTGTCACGCACCAACACCAGGCACATATGCTCCCTGGTAATAAAAGCATAGGCAGCCCCGATAAATCCCGTCCAAATCAGGAAATAGCGAACCAGCTCCTCTGTAAACGCCGCAGGGCTGTTTAAGACGTACCGGGTAAATACCTGGTACAGCACCAGCAAGGTCATAATGGATAACAGCAAAGTAGCAATCGCAGCAAGAAGCTTCGTCATTCCTCTTTTTACAACCGTAAATAACTCTTTCATTAGAAACCTCCCCCTTATTCTACTGAATCAATGGTATCAAGAAGCGTCTGCACCCCCGGATACTGAGCACAATACTCCCCGATCATTCCGCTGGTAGCCTGACGGAACGCTTCCTTATCCACATCATTTACAAATTCCACATTCATCTGAGAGGACGCCTCGGCGATTGCCTCATCAATGGCAGCATCCCAGGCAATCTTATGGCTTTCCGTAGACTCATGGGCTGCCTCCAAAATAATTTTCTGATCCTCAGGGCTGATATTCTGCCAGACCTTGGCGCTCATAACCATTACATCCGGAATCATGGCATGCTGATCCGTGGAATAGACCTTACAGATCTCCCCATGCTTTCCGGTGGTCAGCGCGGTTTCATTATTTTCCGTACCGTCAATAATGCCGGTCTGAAGAGAAGTATATACATCCCCATAAGACATTGCTACCGGGATTCCCCCCAAAGCCTGCATCATATCTGTTTGAGACTTCATATCCTGCACCCGGATCTTCAGCCCCTTCAGATCCTCCGGCGTGCGGATCGCCTTATTTTTAGTATAAAAAGACCGTGCTCCCGATGTATAATACGTCAGTGTCACAAACCCGTCCTTTTCCGAGGACAGGAAAAAGTCCTGCATCTGCGCTGAATCCATCACATGATAAAAATTCTCCGTATCATCAAAAATATAAGGCAGGCCAAAAGCATGATAAGCTTCATTGTATGTGGCAAGCCCAGGCGCAGATACCTTTGTCATGGAAATCACCCCTGCCATGAGCTGCTCCATATTTTCATTTTCCGAACCCAACTGGCCGTTGGGAAGAATCCTCACCTGGATTCGTCCCCCGGTCTTTTCCTCCACCTGCTCTGCAAACTCGGTCATGGCAATATGCACGGTATGCGTCTCACTCAATCCATGAGCCAGTGTCAGAACCATGGGATTCTCCGGAGTGGCAGCCGCGCTGCTGCCTGCACCGGACTGGGAACAGCCGGTGACAGACATAGCAGCCATACTCAATGCGATTATAACCGCCGCAATCTTTTTCATGAGTTTCTCCCCCTTTCTCACATTCCAATCAAATCAAACTGCTCAAAGGAAACCAGAACCCGATAATCCCTTCCGGGATTTTTGTATTTAATCTGCACGGATTTTAACCGCTGGCTGTAATACCAGCCGCACTCTGCCTCCTCAAATTTCCGCCTGTGGAGGAAATGAGGAATCTGCTGATCCTCCACCGTCACCCAGTAAGGAGACTTATCCCTGTGAATCATGTCAATGTACATAGAGTCCACTGCTGTCTTGTAGCTGCCCTCATGCTTAAAATCAAGATAAGTGCGTTCTCCCACAGTCATGGTAATCTGTGTCTTTAAATAATCCCCTTTTTCATAACCCATGGTTACGCCGTCATCCTCATAGAGCGTAAAGGTATTATCCCGGTCCGCCGCACACAGCAGCACAATCGAAGTCGCCTGCTGGGTCGTCAGATTGTCCAGCTTATTTCCTGCCATTGGAATAATGGCGCCGCTGCGGACATACAGAGGAATACTGGATAAAGTTACCGGAATCTCGATTGTCTGTCCCCCTTCCAGCTCCTCTCTGGTATAATAATCATAAAAACGATCCCCCTCCGGCAGATAAATGCTGCGGGTTCTGGCGCCCTTTTCCACCACATTCGCCACCAGGAGAGAATCTCCGAACATAAAGTCCACTCCCTCCTCATAGCATTTTGGATCATTCTGGAATGCACTGCACATGGGCTCCATAATGGGAAGTCCTGTCTCATGAGCGCGGGCTGTCAGAGAATATAAATACGGGCTTAACTGATACCTGAACTCAATGGCATGACGGATATCCTCCTTCAAATCCCCGTACATCCAGGGCTCTGTCACCGTATTGTCCGTGTTGGTGGAATGAATCGAGAACCGCGGCTGGAAAATTCCATTCTGTATCCACCGCAAAAACAGCTCTCCCTCCGGAGCAGGGCCATAAAATCCGCCGATATCGCAGCCCTGGTTTGCCACCCCTGAAAGGCTCATTCCCAAAATCGTGGCAATGTTGTACTTCAGCGCATCCCAGCAGGTCAGATTATCCCCTGCCCAGGTTTGGGCATAACGCTGGATTCCGCAATGTCCGGACCGGCAGACAATATAAGGACGGGTGTTTTCAAACGTCTCATGAATCGCCTCATCCGTAATGTGACACATAATATTCGACATCACAGACTTTAGCTGTCCGATTGTTCCGCCCTTTCCCTCAAAGTCACAACGGCTGTCCTTATCCACCATACTGTCATACTCACAGTTATCATTCCACACAGAGCTGGTGCCATATTCCAGCACATGCTCTCTCAAAAGCCCCTTCCAGTTTTCCCTGGTTTCCGGGTTGGTAAAATCCGCGAAAACACCCTTTCCGCCCCACCAGGTTCCCACTCCCGGCTCATCGCTGTCACTGGCCTTTACAAACATACCCTTGCTTTTCATTTCCTCTAACATGGGATGAATCAGAAGAATCCCCGGCTTCACATTAGGAGTTACCGTAATTCCTCTCTTTTTCATCTGAGCAAAGAAGTCCTTTGGATCTTTAAACCGCTTTTTATTCCAGGTAAACACACAGCGCTTAATCCCTTTATCCGTCTCCACTGTACAATACCCGGAGGAAAGCTGAAATCCATCTACCGGAATCCCTTCCTCCCTGGTTGTGTCAATAAAATCTATGATTGCATCATCACAATCCTGATCCAGTTCCGGATAATACATGGAAGATCCCAAATATCCCAACGCACACCGGGGCAGCATAGCCGATTTTCCTGTCAAATCCGTATAACGCTCTACGATCTGGCGGACAGAAGGGCCTGAAATCAAAAACAAATCAATATCCCCGCCATCCGTCCGGTAACGGCTGTGCATTTTCCAGTAATTACTCTTTTCACGCCCCATATCAAAATCACACTCATAGGTATTGTGATAGAAATATCCCACCGCCTTTTTCGTATCCCGATTCAGCTTAATATAAAAAGGGATATGCTTATAGAGAGAATCTGTTTCCTTCGGGTTATAGCCCATGGCATCCTTTGGGCTCATCCCCATAAATTTCTGCGCCTTGTTAAATTCTCCGCTCTTTTCCCCAAATCCATAAAAACAATCCCCTGCAGAAATCTCACTGGTATGGATACGGCGATGATTGCTGTCCTCCTGATAGGCAAGATCCACAATATCTCCATGAAGCTGGGTTCCCTCTCTGTCATAGACACAAATCCGGAAAGGATTCTTTTCCACAATCACCTTCAGTTCACGTCCCTGGATCACAGCCTCGCCATCTCCGTCCGTCAGCACCGCCTCGGCTGTCTCAATCCTTTTCCGGTAATTCTTCATAAAACCATCCATACGGTCTTCCCACGCGGTCAGAACCAGGCTGTAAGACTCTTCTGCAAAATCTCCGTCAAACCCTGCCCGGATTCGCAGAACAGAATCTGTCAGAAACCACACCCGAATCTCCACACTGTTGGTTTCAATGGAAAAATAGTTATCCTTCTGACGTACTGCCTGTGCTGTTGTACAGATTCTCATACCATTGTCCTCCTTAATTGTTATTTTACTCAAACCGGTTTTTGTACTTTTATGATAATAAAAAGACAATATCAATACCATACGAATATTGTCTTTTTTCTTATATAATTATACATATCTTGCTATTTTCAGGGAGGAATAGTATAATGAACCCATAGACAAAATTTTTAATCGCTTTTCGTACAGAAAGGATAGAGAAAAGAATGATCGATCAGGCAGGAATCCGAATGGCCCAGGGCAGCACACTTGCCTGCGAGCGCATCAGCGGAGTCAATGACAATATGATCAAATCTCATTATCACAATTACTATGAACTTTATTTTCTGGAAGACGGAGAGCGGCATCACATGCTCCAGGACGATATGTACACCATGCGCCCCGGTGAGCTGATTCTGTTCTCCCCCTATATTCTGCACCGCTCCTATGGGGATGAAAATGTGCCATTCCGCCGTCTGGTTCTGTATTTCCACAGAGATGAAGTCGATTCCCTGGAGCTGCAGAACATGCTGGACAATGGCAACGGCCTGTATCACCCCGAACCGCGGACACGCCAGGTTCTTCACAGCATGTTGGAAACCCTGCTTTATGAACAATACAATACCTCGGAGTTAAAAAGCCGCTACTGCCATACAATACTGAACATGATGTTGTTTTTTATTATCCTTCAGCTTCGCCGGGAGGACCCTTCCAAAAAACAGGAGGATGACCGGATGAGCCAGATCATCAGCTATATTCATGGCCATTATCAGGAGGATATCTCCTTGGAACAGCTTGCCCGTCATTTTTATATCAGTCCGTATTATCTGTGCCGGGAATTTAAACGATACACAGACAGCACAGTGATTCAATATGTAAACATTACAAGAATTATGAATGCACAGAGGAAATTTATGGAAACGAACAAGACTATTACAGAAATCTGCAGTGAAACCGGCTTTTCCAATCTGACCCACTTTAACCGGGTCTTTAAATCTGTTACTGGCATGACTCCGTCCGGTTACAGAAAAACCCATAAAAATCTGATTGGAGGATATGGCCAATGAATAACCTCACTGTATTTTTTCTCATCGAGATAATCGGTACTGCTGCCTTCTCCTGTTCCGGCGGCATGGTAGCAATCAAAAAACAGCTGGACCTGTTAGGCATTATTGTCCTGGGCGTGACCACAGCTGTAGGCGGCGGAATGCTTCGGGATCTGATCATTGGAATCCATCCGCCCACCTTATTTGTAAACCCGGTGTATGTATGGATTGCATTCCTGTCTGTCCTGATTCTGTTTGCCATTGTAAGATCCCATCAGGTCACATTGGAAATGCTGAAATCAGACATCTATGAGCGGATTCTGAACTTTTTGGATGCAGTGGGATTGGGGGCTTTTACTGTAGTTGGTATTGATACTGCCATAGAAGCTGGGTTTGGGAATTATCATTTTCTTATGATCTTTTTAGGAACCATTACAGGAGTAGGCGGAGGACTTCTTCGGGACATTATGGCAGGCCAGACCCCTGCCA
The DNA here is from genome assembly GCA_949948825.1 of uncultured Clostridiaceae bacterium. Taxonomy (GTDB): domain Bacteria; phylum Bacillota; class Clostridia; order Lachnospirales; family Lachnospiraceae; genus Brotaphodocola. The sequence continues at coordinate 210 of CATLIJ010000158.1, read as the reverse complement.
TCCTGAAAAAACACGTATATGCCTGCGCATCTATCGCCGGAGCTGTCTGCTATGTAAGTCTGATTCAGTGGATTGGAAATGACCCTTCCATGGTTATCAGCGCTTTGCTGGTGGTTGCGATCCGCATCCTGGCAAGAAAATACAGATGGAATCTGCCCACAGCAATGGGAAAGGAGTAAAAATGGAATTTTTATATCAGCTGGACTGTTG
>CATLIJ010000157.1 GCA_949948825.1 uncultured Clostridiaceae bacterium | reverse complement strand
CAGACTATATTGGTTTTGATTTGGGAAGCTCGGATCAGGCAAAACCATTCATCGCTATTTTGAGCAATCCATCTATGGAAATTGCCCAGGAGCCTCAGCCAAACGGGGCCAAGGGAATTCTGTTTCAGTATATTGGCGTTGCCAGACGTGACCAGACTGGTGTTGTGCAGGTTGGACTGCAGCCCTCCCGTCTGGAAAATGCATTAAAAAATAATGAGATTGGGAATGTTCTTGGACAGTTTATGGAAGAACATACAGGAGTGTTTGCGGTTAATCAGGCAGATGGCACCATTGCATGGCATTCGGACACAAATCTGATTGGAAAAGCTTTCAGCGACCTGAAATTAAAGAAAAGTAATCCGTCAGCAGGTTCGTCATGGAATGATCGGATGAATGGCAGATCCTGCCGCATGTCGGCCCGCCTGATTGGAGACTATCTGATGATTGCCTATGAGAGCCATTCTGCCATGATGTCTGCCAGAAACGGACAGCTGGTCTTGTTGCTGCTCAGTGATATTCTTGTGGTGGTGGTAATGGTGGTTGCCATTAACCAGCTGCTGAAGCAGCAGATTGTTTTCCCCATACAAAAGCTGGCCTCAGAGCTTCGTAAGATTGAGCAGGGAAACCTGGAGGTTCAGGTGAATGTCCGCACCTGTGAGGAGTTTAGCCTGCTTTCCGATGGGATGAATGGCATGTTAGACAGTATACGTGAAAAAATCAATGAGACCCGAAGCCTTCTTTCCCGTCAGCAGGAGGTATCTGGCCAGGTGAACAATATTGCCTATAAGCTGCATGATCTGGCTGACGGCAATATGGCTACAGCTGACAATCTGGCCCATGGTACAACAGAGCAGACGGCTGCTATAGAACAGCTGACTCAGGGGATTGACACTCTTGCAAAGCAGATCGAAGCAGATAATCATACTGCAATGCTTGCAGGCAGGACGGTATCTGAGGCAGGAGAAAGCCTGATTCAGGGAGTGGATGCTTTTGACCAGATGTCAGATGTGATGAAGCAGATGAACAAAATGTCTTCTGAAATACAAAATGTGGTGAAGGTGATTGATGATATTTCCTTTCAAACCAATATTCTTGCATTGAATGCAGCTGTGGAGGCGGCAAGAGCAGGCGAGGCAGGAAAAGGCTTTTCGGTTGTTGCAGATGAAGTGCGGAACCTTGCAGGCAAAAGCGCTTTGTCAGCTAAACAGACAGCTCAGATGATTGGACAGACCATTCAGGTCATAGAGTCAGGCACAAAGCTGTCTGCCAGAGCAAGAGATGTGATACATATTGCCATGGACCGGTCAAAGCAGGCCAATTCGCTTACTAATACCATTGTTGAGGCTGCTGCTCTTCAGAATGATACAGTTAAGGCCATTCGGGATTCCAGCAGCCGCGTGGAGCAGGTGGTCCAGCAGAACAGTCAGCTGGCAGACGAATCCAGACAGGGCGGCGCACGACTCCTTGAGGAGGTTCAGCGGCTTCGGAGCCTTTCCCAGGACCATGAATATTCGGTATCTTGATGGAACCGCAACAAAAACAGCAAACTGCAGCAAAAACAGCATCTGAACTTTTGTTCAGATGCTGTTTTTTTCTAATTTTCTGATTTTCAGAGAAGCTTCCAGATATTCGATGACCACAGGAATCGTGTCAGCGGGAATGGAGGACAGGGATTCAAAAAGAGACTGCCTGGAAACCTCCTCCTCACATTTTCCAAAAAGCAAAAAATCGGCAGAGAGATGGTAAGTAAGGCATAACCTGCATAAGGTATCCTGAGACATCCCTTTTTTTCCGTTTTCAATTTCTGATATATAGTTGGTGGAGACATCCAGACTTTCTGCCAGTTCTGCCTGGGTGAGATTCTTGGAGAGGCGAAAGCTTCGGATTCTTTGTCCAATGTCATATCTGTTGTGGTCCTGATTCAATGAAACACTCCTTTTCATTCATAGTTAAACGGAACATCTCTATTTTATGCCTTTATTTCCGTGATTTGAACACACTTATACATTATAATATTCGCTATAAGCGATAAAAATACTTGAAAAAAGTGAATCAAAGTGATAAGATAGCATCAAAAATCCATGAGAGGTGTGTATGCTGTTTAATAGTTGGCAATATCTGATTTTTTATCCGGTTGTGGTTCTGGCATATTTTTTGCTGCCTAAAAAGTTAAAAAATCTGTGGCTGCTTGGGGCCAGCTACTATTTTTATATGGGATGGAATGCCAGATATATTGTGCTTTTGCTTTTTACCACAATCGTCACTTATGCTGGCTCCCGGATTCTGGAAAGGCACAGAAAGGGATGGATTCTGCTTCTTACTGTGGCAGTCAATTTTGGGATTCTGTTTTATTTTAAATATGCTCAGTTTGCCTGGAACAATCTGGCTCTTTTATGTAAAATGGCAAGAATCCCCTTAAGGGACCGAAGTTTTGATATTCTGCTTCCAGTGGGCATTTCTTTTTTTACTTTTCAGGCAGTGGGTTATACCATAGATGTGTATCGGGGGGAAATTTCTGCGGAGAAAAATTTTCTTAAGTACGCATTGTTCGTGGCGTTTTTCCCTCAGCTGGTGGCAGGACCCATTGAGCGGAGCAGAAATTTGCTAAAGCAATTAAATAAAACCTATCCTTTTTCCTATGACCGAATGAGAGAAGGGCTGCTTTTGATGCTGTGGGGATTTTTCCTAAAGCTGGTGATTGCAGATCGGGCCGCATTATTTGTAGATACTGTGTTTGGGGATACGGGAAAGTATGGGGGATTGTACATAGTGGCTGCATGTGTGTTTTTTGCTTTTCAGATTTATTGTGATTTCTCCGGATATTCCATCATTGCCATGGGAAGCGCCCGGATTCTCGGCCTGGAGCTGATGGATAATTTCCATGCCCCTTATTTTTCAAAATCTGTGGGAGAGTTTTGGCGCAGATGGCATATTTCTCTTAGCAGCTGGTTTCGGGATTATCTTTATTTTCCCCTGGGCGGTTCCCGGAAGGGACAAATGAGAACCTGCTGGAATCTGATGGCAGTCTTTTTGATCAGCGGCCTCTGGCACGGAGCAGCCTGGACTTATATTGTGTGGGGCGGGTTAAACGGCTTTTTTCAGGTGATGGAAAGGATGACAAAAGGGCTGAGAAAATGGATCAGAGAGCTTTTCTGTATCCGGGAAAACGGATTTTCCCACAAGCTTTTCAGTGTCCTGGTCACATTTTTCCTGGTGGATTTCACCTGGTTTTTCTTCCGGATCAAAGGCTTGAGAAGTTCTTTTTCCGTGCTGAAGAGGGTGGTGACTGGATGGAATCCCTGGATTCTGGTGGATGAGAGCCTGTTCCAGTGCGGGCTGAACCGGAAGAATTTTTATCTTTTGGTTTTTTCCATTGGAGTGTTGATGGCAGCGGATTATGGGAAAAGCCGAGGCATCTGTATACGGAAAAGAGTTCTGGAGCAGGATTTTTGGTTTCGGTGGCTTGTGTTTGCAGGCGGGGCGCTGTTTGTTCTGATTTTTGGCATATGGGGCGGCACTTATGATGCCAAAAGTTTTATTTATTTTCAGTTTTAAATGGCTGGGCGGGAGCTTTGCAGGGAAAGGGCGAAAGCTTCACAAAGAAAGCCAGAGACTTGAAAGGAAAGGATGAGAGAGGAGAGTAAAATACCAGATTAGAGAAGACGGGATTTTGCCGGAAAAGGGCAGGAAGCGGGTATGGGAAGGCTGGAGGCAGGGATTGTCTGCCGGAATGGCTGTGCTGCTGTTTGCAGGGGGATTGTTTTATTGCAATAAGCTGCTTGCCAACAAGCAAAGCATACAAAAATATGAGCAGTATTTTCAAACAGACAAACAGTTTGATGTTCTGTTTGTCGGGTCCTCCCATGTGATAAACGGAGTGTCGCCATTAGATTTGTTTCGGGATTACGGAATTGCCAGCTTTAATCTGTCTATGCATGGCAATTATGTAAAAAGCGGGTATTTTCTGTTAAAGGAGGCTTTGGAGAGGCTTCAGAAGGAGGGCAGGAATCTGCCCAAGATGGTAGTTTTGGATGTGTATGCAGACGGAGAGGGAACCTCCAATCTTCATAATGCGTGGGACAGCTTTGCTTTAAGCGGCACAAAGAAAGAGATGGCAAAAGAGCTGGCAGAGGACGGGAAAAGCATGGAGCTGATGATGCCCTTTTCGTTGTATCACAGCCGCTGGAGCGAGTTGAAGAAAAATGATTTTGAGCCAAATATTAACCAGCTTTACGGGGTGGAGCTGCGCTATGGGGTGGCTTATCCAAACAGTGAAATTGTCCGGAATCCAGAGGACAAGAAGGAGATTCAGGGGGAGAAGCTTTCTTATGTAGACAAAATCAAAAGCCTGTGCGAGTCCTGTGGGATTACTCTGGTGCTGATTCACATTCCTTATTCTTACAGTCCGGACTGGCAGCGGGAGGCCAATTCTTTTTATGAATATGCCAAGGAAAATCAGCTGTGCTATGTAAATTATATGAATGAGGATATAGGGCTGGATTTTGACATTGACTTTTTTGATCAGGGACATTTGAACCCAGTGGGAATGAGGAAAATGACCAGGGAGGTGGGAAAACTGCTTTGGGACCTTGGAGTGAAGGACAAAAGGCAGGAGGCTGAGGCTGGAGAGTGGGAGAAGGAATATGAGGAATTTATTGATTACCGGGCAAAGCGCTTAAAGGATATTACGCAGGCAAAGATTTACCTGATGAGCCTTCAGGACCCGGATCTCATATCTGTGGTTCAGGTGAAAAGAAAGCTATTAGAGGATGTGCAGATTGCAAAGCTGATTGAGCGCCTGAAGGATGGGAAAAATGAGGTTATGGTTGTGGAGGAGGGGGATAAGCTTCTTCCTTCTGACGGCAAAGAGGGGGAGTATGATCTATATTGTGTGGTACATAAAAAGGAAGATATGGGGTCAGTGGCAGACAGCGGGGGATTTGTGTGGGAGGAAGGGGTGAACCGCAGGAAATGAAGATGCCCCTCGTGAACAGTAACGAGGATTTTGATACAGTATAGATGGGAGCAGAAAAATCCCGGTCCATAAAAGAGAAAATGGACCGGGATTTTTGCTGCGGCTGGAGCACACAAGGAGAAAGGAGCTCTCTGTTGGTGTGTCCGCCGTGTGAACGGTTATGATTATTTGGAGTCAGGTGCATAGATAACAATCGCATAATCTCCCAGGTTATGAGGCATGGGGACAGAGAAATAGATCACGCCCTGGTGCTCATAGCTGAAGGACTGGGGAAATGCTCCGTTTACCGGGAAGTCTGCATTGGTAAACATGTCTGTGTAAGTCTCCAGACTGGTTTCATTTTTTACTTTCATCCATTCCTCCTGAAGGTTGGGGGACAGATTTTTCTGTTCTGCTGTGGGAGCGTAGAAGGTGCAGTCTCCGGACAGAACATACCCGGCCATGGTATAGGGGTCGGCAAAGCGGTCAAAACCAATATCGGATACATTGTCCACATCAATGGTGTTGGTATACATTACATAGGTGGGTTCTCCTGCATCTTTTTTCTGATAGGAGCCAGTGTAGACCACAGTGATTCGGTTGCGGTCTGCAGACAATACCTGACAGGATATGTTTACTGTGTCTTCTTCAGCCTGAATGCCCCAGGCATCCAGCACAGACAGGGCATTTTTCTTCAGCAGTGCGTCAATGGCTTCGGTTTTCTGCATATCTGACAGGTTCATCACATGGGGATAGGTAATAGAGACCTTGCCAGAATAATAGGTGTTGGTTTTGGTTGAGATTTTCTTGGCGCCGGCATTTTGATTGCTGGAAGCGTCTGCGGATTCTGAGGCTTCTGATGTGGCGGCTTCTGTCTCAGTGGAAGCTTCCGTGGGGGCCATGGTTTCTTCGGCGACCGTAGTGTGGGTGCTGGTCAGGTCAATCTTTTCCGGTGACTTTTTGCAGCCGACAGCCAGAAGGGCAGTGGAAAAGGCCAGAGCGCACAGAGCGGTCTTTTTATGGGGGTGAAAATGATGTCTCATCATTTGAGGTTCCTCCTTTTTATTTCATGTGTGTTAGTCTTATTATAGCGGATTTTGTCAAAAAAGGATAGTCAATTTCTTTAAAAGTTTTTTAACAAAAGAAAAAGCTGTGAATCTTCTCTAAGAAAATTCACAGCTTTTTGCCCCTGCCAAGGATGCCGGCAGCCGGACTCGAACCGGCACGAGGTTGCCCCCGTCAGATTTTGAGTCTGATGCGTCTGCCATTCCGCCACGCCGGCCAACTTCCACAACGAGAGTATTATAACATAGGCGGGAGGTTTTGGCAAG
>CATLIJ010000156.1 GCA_949948825.1 uncultured Clostridiaceae bacterium | reverse complement strand
ATGACATTTTGGATGTGACTGCCACCACAGAGCAGCTTGGAAAGCCTGTGGGCAGTGATGAAAAGAATCAGAAGACCACGTATGTGACATTGGAAGGCATTGAGAAGGCCAGAGAGGATGTGGCGCGCATTTCAGCAGAAGCCATAGAAATTCTTCACAGCCTTCCAGGGGAGAATCTGTTTTTGGAGGAATTGATCCGAATCCTGATTACCAGAGAAAAATAGAGGAGCGATTGCTTATGCTGCTGGAACAGATAAAAGAACCTCAGGATATAAAAAGTCTGGATACAGAAGAGTTAAGGCAGCTGGCAGAGGAGATCCGCTGCTTTCTGATCGAGAAGACCAGCGTCAACGGAGGACATCTGGCCTCCAACTTGGGAGTGGTGGAGCTGACCATTGCATTGTATCTGGCGTTTGACCTGCCAAAGGATAAGATTATATGGGATGTGGGACATCAGTCCTATACCCATAAGATTTTAAGCGGCCGGAGAGTTTTATTTGATGAGCTTCGCAAATATGGGGGATTAAGCGGATTTCCAAAAAGAAAGGAAAGCCCTTATGACTCTTTTGACACAGGCCACAGTTCTACTTCCATCTCTGCTGGTCTGGGCATGGCCCAGGGGCGGGATCTTCAGGGAGAGGATTATGCGGTGGTGTCCGTGATTGGAGACGGAGCTTTGACTGGCGGAATGGCCTATGAGGCTTTGAACAATGCGGCCCGGATCAAAAATAATTTTATCATCATATTAAATGACAATAATATGTCCATCTCAGAAAATGTAGGCGGCATGTCCAAATATCTGAACGGACTTCGGTCCGGGGCTGGGTATAATCAGCTGAAAAAGGATGTGTCTGCTGCTCTTTTGAAAATCCCGGTTATCGGCGACGGGCTGGTGGACAAGATCAGCCGCACCAAAAACAGCATTAAGCAGCTGGTGATTCCGGGAATGCTGTTTGAAAATATGGGCATTACCTATTTAGGTCCTGTGGACGGGCATAATGTGCGGGCTATGGTAAAGATCTTCCGGGAAGCCCGGAAAATGGACCACGCAGTTTTAGTGCATGTGAACACAAAAAAGGGCAAGGGCTATGGTCCGGCGGAGAAGAATCCCGAACGGTTCCACGGAGTGGAGCCCTTTGATCCCAAGACAGGAAAGCCGTTAAAAAAGAAGGTTTATCCAGGCTACACAGATGTATTTTCCAAGGAGCTGTGCCGTCTGGCAGAAAAGAATCCAAAGCTTGTGGCCATTACTGCTGCTATGCCTGACGGCACAGGGCTGAAGGCTTTTTCCAGACAGTATCCTGAGCGCTTTTTTGATGTGGGGATTGCAGAGCAACATGCTGTGACTTCTGCAGCCGGCATGGCTGCAGCTGGTCTGAAGCCTGTGGTGGCAGTGTATTCTTCCTTTTTGCAAAGGGGATTTGACCAGATTCTCCATGACGTCTGCATTCAGAACCTTCCGGTTGTATTTGCCCTTGACCGGGCCGGACTGGTGGGGAGCGACGGGGAGACTCATCAGGGAATTTTTGATTTGTCTTATCTCACTGCGATTCCCAACATGATTGTGATGGCTCCGAAAAATCTGTGGGAGCTGCGGCGGGAACTGGAATTTGCTGTGAATCATTTTGACAGGCCGATTGCCATTCGGTATCCAAGAGGGCAGGCTTACCGGGGACTGAAGGAATTTGATTCTCCCATTGAATATGGAAAGGGAGAGATTCTTTATGGGGGAAAAGATATTGCCCTGCTGGCAGTGGGAAGCATGGTCAGCACAGCAGAGCATGTGCGGGATAAGCTGAAGGAAGAGGGAATCAACTGCACTCTGGCCAACGGTCGGTTTATCAAGCCTGTGGACGAGGATCTGGTGAGGATTCTGGCACAGACCCATGATCTGATTGTCACATTGGAGGACAATGTGCTTCAGGGTGGCTTCGGCCTTATGGTTACAGCTTTTGTCCATGAGAATTTTCCACATGTGAAGGTGCTCAATATTGCTCTTCCCGATGCGTATGTGGAACATGGTAATGTGTCCCTTTTGCGGGAAAGCCTGGGAATTGACAGTGATTCGGTTATCAGGGCGATGAGAGAATTTTATCTGAACAGCCATTTCAACAGCAGGGAATGTGACAGGAACAGCAAAGGATTGGAATGATTACAGGAGGCAAAAGGACAGATCACAGGAGAGATTGAGGACATGGTATGAAGGAGCGGTTGGATCTGCTTTTGGTGAGCCGGGGATTGGCTGCATCGCGGGAAAAGGCAAAGGCAGTGATTATGTCCGGAATTGTGTATGTGAACGGACAGAAGGAGGATAAGCCGGGAACTGCCTTTGACAAAACTGCTGTTGTGGAGGTTCGGGGAACCACTTTAAAGTATGTAAGCCGGGGAGGGCTGAAGCTGGAGAAAGCCATGGAGTGTTTTGGGGTTTCTCTGGAGGGGAAAATCTGTATGGATGTGGGAGCGTCCACAGGGGGATTTACGGATTGTATGCTTCAGAATGGGGCTGTGAAGGTTTATGCAGTGGACGTGGGACACGGGCAGCTGGACTGGAAGCTTAGGACAGATGAGCGGGTTGTCTGTATGGAGAAGACAAATATCCGGTATGTGACACCGGACCATATTCCGGACCAGATTGAGTTTGCTTCCATTGATGTGTCATTTATTTCTCTGTCAAAGGTACTGGGGCCTGTGCAGAGGCTGCTGGCTCCGGGGGCTCATGTGGCAGCTCTGATTAAGCCTCAGTTTGAGGCTGGAAGAGAAAAGGTTGGGAAGAAGGGGGTAGTCCGGGAGAAAAGCACTCACCTGGAGGTGATCCAGAGTGTAATGGATACGGCCCTGGGGATGGGATTTGATGTATTGAACCTGGAATATTCTCCGATAAAAGGGCCAGAGGGAAATATTGAATATCTGGTTCATCTGCACAACCACAAGGAGCTGGAAGCCTCCGGACAGGAGAGGACAGCCCGGAAGCTTGTGGAGAATCCTGCAGGAATTGTGGAGGAGGCCCATGAAAAGCTTCATGGAGCATGACGGTTTGTGGGTAGGAAAGTGAGAAAAGTTCATGAAATATTTTTATCTGATTGCAAATCCTTCTAAAAAAGGAACAGCCCAGGCAGCCAGACAGATTGCCGGGTATCTTGAGGCACGCGGGGCGGTCTGTCAGGGGAGCGCCCAGGAGAAGCGGCGGGAGGGGGCAGCTTATGGCTATACAGATCAAAGACGTATCCCAAAAGAGACTCAATGTGTCATTACTCTGGGGGGAGACGGGACTCTGATTCAGGCGGCCAGAGATCTGGTGGAGCTGCAAATTCCTGTAATTGGCATCAACATGGGGACTTTGGGTTATCTGACTCAGGTGGCCCAGGGAGAGGCAGTGGCGCCAATGTTAAATGCCCTGCTGGAGGATAACTTCCTGCTGGAAAAACGGATGATGTTAGAGGGAACTGTGATTGGAGAGGGGAAAACGGCTCTTTTGAGGGAAGAAAAGCGGGGGATTGCTCTCAATGACATTGTTCTGACCCGCAGGGACGTGATGCAGGTTTTGAAGTTTCAGGTATATGTCAATGGGGAGTTGCTGACAGAGTACACGGCAGATGGAATGATTGTGGCTACGCCCACTGGCTCTACGGCCTATAACCTGTCAGCGGGAGGACCGATTGTAAAGCCAGGGGCAAAACTAATCGTGCTCACGCCGATCTGTCCCCATTCCATTAATTCCAGAAGCATTATCCTTTCCCACAAGGATACAGTTGGGATTCGGATTCTGGAGAATGTGGGGCAGAAGCAGATGGCAGTGTTTGACGGAGACCAGGCAGTGAGCCTGGACAGTACGGAAGTGTTGGAGATTCGGGAGTCAGGAAGCTATACGACTTTGATTCAGCTGAAGGATGTGCCGTTTTTGGTAAATATTCGGGAGAAGCTGACCCGTGTGTGAGATTTTTATAAGGAACTGTTAGTAGGAGACAGAAAAGATGAAACTGGAACGACACAGTAAGATTGTGGAATTGATTGAAAAGTATGAGATTGAGACTCAGGATGAACTGGCAGAGTATCTGGAGGAGGCAGGGTTTCGGGTGACACAGGCCACGGTTTCCAGGGATATCAGGGAGCTGAAGCTGACAAAGGTCCAGGGGGAAAACGGCAGGCAGCGGTATGTGGTGATGCAGAATCAGGGTTCCTTCAGCGACAAATATATCCGTATATTGCGGGATGGTTTTTTGTCCATGGATATGGCGCAGAATATTCTGGTGATTAAGACGGTTTCCGGAATGGCTATGGCTGTGGCAGCAGCTTTGGATGCGATACATTTTTATGAGATTGTAGGATGTATTGCTGGTGACGATACCATCATGTGTGCAGTGAGAAGCACGGACGACACAATTCTGGTGATGGACAAGATTCGGAAGCTGGTGCAGTATTGTCCGGATTCGGAAGAGCCGAACAGTTAGAGGAGGAAGTATGCTTTTAGAGTTGCATGTGAGAAATCTGGCGTTGATTGAGCAGGCAGATGTGGAATTTGGCGAGGGTCTGAATATCCTTACCGGGGAGACAGGAGCCGGAAAGTCCATTATTATTGGTTCGGTGAGCCTTGCCCTGGGACAGAAGGCTCCCAAAGATATCATCCGCAGTGGCGCAGAATATGGCTATGTGGAATTGATTTTTTCCGTCAATGAAGAGCGGAGGAGGGAGCTTAAGGAACTGGAGATATTTCCTGATGAGGATGGGCTTGTGATTGTTACCCGTAAGATTCTGCCATCCCGAAGTGTCAGCAAGATCAATGACGAGACTGTGACAGCAGCCAAGCTGCGTCAGGCAACCGGTCTTTTGATTGATATTCATGGCCAACATGAACATCAGTCTCTGATGCATGTTTCCAAACATCTGGAGATTCTGGATACCTTTGCAAAATCCCGCACCCATTTGCTGAAAAAAGAGGTGGCGGATGTATACCGGCGCTATAAGGAGCTGCAGACTGCTTTGGAGGAGAGTCAGGGAGATCAGGAAAGCAGGAAGAGAGAAGCTGATTTTCTTCAATTTGAAATCGGAGAGATTGAGGCAGCAGCGCTGAAGGATGGAGAGGAAGAGAGTCTTACAGAGCAGTACCGGAAATATGTCAATGGAAGGCGGATTCTGGAAAGCCTGTCAGCAGCGTATCAGGCAGTGGAGACGGATGGAATCGGACAGGCGATTCATCAGGTCAATGAGGTGGCGGATTATGACGGACAGCTAAAGGGGATTCAGGAGCAGCTGTATGATGTGGAATCCATTTTAAATGATGTGCGTCATACCATCAGCGCTTATCTGGATGACATGACATTTGACGAGGAAGAGATGGCGCGGATGGAAGAGCGGCTGGATCTGATTCATGGACTGCAGGCAAAATACGGCGGCACAGTGGAGCAGATTTATGAGACTCTGGAAGAAAAAAAAGTCCGGCTGGAGAAGCTTGAGAATTTTGATGAATACCGCAGGAAAATTGAGAAAGAATATGAAGAGATAACGGAAAAGCTGGAAGAATTGTGCGGCAGGCTTTCAAAGGAGCGGAAAGCAGCAGCAAAGCTTCTCACGGAACAGATTCAGAAGGGACTTGTGGATTTGAATTTTCTGAATGTGGACTTTGCCATGGAGTTTAGCCGTCTGAAGCATTTTACTGCATTGGGATATGATGAGGCGGAGTTTGTGATATCCACCAATCCGGGGGAACCCAGGCGGTCTTTGGGTATGGTGGCATCAGGAGGAGAGCTTTCCAGAGTGATGCTTGCCATAAAGACCGTGCTGGCAGACAGCGATGCCATCCCTACATTAATTTTTGATGAGATTGATACTGGCATCAGCGGCAGAACAGCGCAAAAGGTCTCTGAGCAGCTGGCGATTATTTCCAGAAGCCATCAGGTGATTTGCATTACCCATCTTCCTCAGATTGCGGCCATGGCTGACTGCCATTATGAGATTGCCAAATCATCGGACAAGAAAAAGACCACAACAGGGATTCATAAGCTGAATGAGGAGGAGATGGTGGACGAGTTGGCAAGACTTTTGGGGGGTGTTCAGATTACGGATGCAGTGCGGCAGAATGCCAGAGAGATGAAGGCTCTTGCCAGGGAAACAGCTATGGGCCAAAGATGAATGGAATAAAAACAAAAAAATAACAGTGTGGATTTTTGATTTTCTCACATACTAGAAAGGAGCCAAAAGGCTCCTTTTACTGCTTATCGAATGGGCTGTAATTGGGAATACTAATTGTAAAAAGGCCCAAGAGAAGAGGAGGTATGTGTGATGACAGGAAAGAAAGGGAAGAAATCCCTGTTTGGCCGCTTTTTGATCTGGACATTTTGGCTGGGTTTGTTTTT
>CATLIJ010000155.1 GCA_949948825.1 uncultured Clostridiaceae bacterium | reverse complement strand
GATCCGAAATGTGGCGTCAGGTCTTGGCATGGATTATATTAACAGCGGAAAATATGTTCCGGATGGATATTCTCCCTCCAATGATTTTTGGGGAAAGATGCTTTTGGCAGACGGTGTTGCCATGGAGGTGGTCAGCAGCGGTCTGGTGAATAATACAGCGGGCATATTGCTTTCCAGGGAGACGCAGAAAAAGCTGACAGAAAGCTATGGAGCCATTAATTTAAAGACCATTGTGGAGGCCACAGCCAACGGAGAGTTTGCCATGGGCTATACGAATCCCAATGCATCGGCCACGGGCCTGAATTTCCTGATTTCTACCCTGCAGACCTACAATTCCAGAGAGCCGTTAAGCGAGGAGGCCATTGCAGGCTTCCAGTCATTTCAGACCAATGTTCCTTTTGTGGCCTATACCACAGAACAGATGTCCCAGGCAGCGGAAACCGGATCTTTAGATGGGTTTATCATGGAGTACCAGACCTATATCAATGACCCTGGGCTGGCCAGAAAGTATCAGTTTACTCCATTTGGATTTCTTCACACTAATCCTCTGTATACCACACGGGATACAGAACCAAGGAAAAAGGAGATCTTAAAGCTGTTTGCGGAGTTTTCGGCAAATGCAGAGAATCAAAAGCTGGCCGCAGAGTATGGATTTAATGCGGATTTGAATTATACGGTGGAGCAGGGGGAGGTGGACGGGGATACGCTCTTAAGCGCCCAGGAGCTGTGGAAGAAGGAAAAGGACAGCGGAAAGCCGATTCTGGCTGTGTTTGTGGCAGATGTGTCCGGGTCCATGGACGGGGAGCCGTTAAACTCCTTAAAGACTTCCCTGATTAATGGGATGAAATACATTAACACCAACAATTACATTGGCCTGGTTTCCTATTCGGATGAGGTGGTTATCCAGGTGCCTGTGGGAGAATTTAACTTAAACCATCAGTCTGCCTTTAAGGGCGCTGTGGAAAGCTTAAGCGCTGCCGGGGGAACAGCTACCTTTGACGGAATTATTGTGGCAGCGGATATGCTGATTCAGGCCAGAGAGCAGTACCCGGATGCCAAGCTTATGATGTTTGTTCTCTCGGACGGGGAGACAAACCGGGGGTATTCCTTAAAGGATATTCAAAATCCCATAGATGCTCTGAATATCCCAATTTATACCATTGGGTACAATGCGGATCTCCCGGCTCTTGAGAGCATTTCTGCCATCAATGAGGCAGCAAGCATTAACGCGGATTCGGATGATGTGATTTACAAGTTGAAAAATCTGTTTAATTCCAGTTTATAGGTTACAGTTCACAATTTTGCTTTCTGTCTGGAGAGAGCAGCAGGAGGACGCGGCAGGCGTATCCGGAAAGGGGAGATTATGGCGTTTACATTGGATATTCCTCAAAAGGAGGAGATTAAAAAGGTGGTGGAGGAGCAGACTTCTCTGGACACAGAAACCACCCTTATGATTTCAGATGCCTCCAGGGAAAAGGGACAGGAAATCATAAAGGCAGATTACACCAACTTTGAGGAGCGGAGGGAGCTGACAAAAGCCATTGAGGAGTTTGGGACAGATGTGGTCAGGCAGTCTGCAGATAAAAATGCCCTGATGAAAAACCGGCTGGGGGATTTGTCCAGGGCAGGCGGGGAGACCGGGGCTGTGGCAGAGGGACTGGCCAGACTGTCAGAGCAGATGAAGGATCTGGACCCGTCGGGAATTGATTTTTTTAAGACAGGTCCCCTGGGAAAGCTGTTCAGTCCGGTTCGCGCTTATTTTAACAAATATAAGACAGCGGATACCGTGATCGGCGAGGTGATGGAGACTCTCAATAAGGGGGCAAAGGTATTAAAGGATGACAATACCACCCTGGAGATTGAGCAGGCTTCCATGCGGGATTTGACAAAGCAGCTGAACCAGAAGATTGTTTTGGGAGAAGAGCTGGATGCTTATTTGACGGCGCAGATTGAACATCAGAAGGCAATGAATGGAGATCCGGAAAGAATTCAGTTTCTGGAGGAGGAGATTTTATTTCCCTTAAGGCAGCGGATGCTGGATTTTAACCAGATGCTGGCAGTGAACCAGAACGGCATCATTGCCATGGAGGTGATCCGGAAGAACAATTATGAGCTGATCCGTTCTGTGAACCGGGCGCAGACTGTGACCATTGCGGCCCTGAATGTGGCTGTGACAGTGGCAGGGGCTTTGTATAACCAGAAGATTGTGCTGGAAAAGGTGAAGGTTCTCAATCAGGCTACCAACCATATGATTGCCTCCACCTCCCGGATGTTAAATACTCAGGGAACAGAGATTCAGAGGCAGGCCATGGATTCAAACATTCAGGTGGAGACCTTGAAGGAGGCTTTTCAGGAGACTTTGGAGGCCCTGGATTCCATCAGTCAGTATAAGCAGAAGGCCCTGCCTCAGATGCGGACTGTTATCTCGGAGTTTCGGGAGCTGGCAGACGAGGGGGAACGGGTGATTCAGAATATGGAGGAGTCGGAGATTATGCAAAGAGAGGGTTCCCAGGTTCCGGGTGGGGAGATTTGATTTTGGTGAAATAGCAGATGGTGTGCATAGGTTCGAATAGGTCCGCATGAGAGGAATTGTGGTTGTGTGGGTGGGAGCGGGGATTGTTCGGGGGGAGGGAGCTTCTGACGGAATCCGGGGTTGATATTATGAGAAAGTAGTGTTAGAATATGTTTGGTATTAATAAAAAAGGACGAAAAGAGAAGATAAGGAGAGTTTGCTTTTATGTCAGGACATTCTAAGTTTGCTAATATTAAGCACAAAAAGGAGAAGAATGACGCTGCTAAGGGGAAGGTTTTTACAGTGATTGGCAGAGAGCTGGCTGTGGCAGTGAAGGAGGGGGGTCCGGACCCGGCTAACAATAGTAAGCTTCGGGATGTGATTGCCAAGGCCAAGGCCAACAATATGCCGAATGATACCATTGACCGGGGGATTAAGAAGGCGGCTGGAGATGCGGGTTCTGTCAATTATGAGCTGCTGACTTATGAGGGCTATGGGCCGAACGGCGTTGCCATTATTGTGGATGCGCTGACAGACAACAAGAACCGTACTGCAGCGAATGTGCGGAGCGCGTTTACCAAGGGGAACGGCAATGTAGGGGCTCAGGGCAGCGTGTCTTTTATGTTTGATAAGAAGGGGCAGATTATTATTGGCAAAGAGGACTGCGAGATAGATCCGGATGAGCTGATGATGATGGCTCTGGATGCAGGCGCGGAGGATTTTGCGGAGGAGGAGGACAGCTATGAGGTCATCACTGCTCCGGATGATTTCAGTCAGGTCCGGGAAGCTTTGGAAAAGGCAGGAATTGAGATGCTGGAGGCGGATGTGACAATGATTCCTCAGACCTGGGTGGAGCTGACCCAGGAGGAGGACATTAAGCGGATGAACCGGCTCTTGGATCTGCTGGATGCGGATGATGATGTACAAGCTGTGTATCATAACTGGGATGAATAAAAGTTTGCTGCCAGTTTAAACAGTCTGGTGCGCTTTGTGGCAGAGTCTGTTGTGTGAAACAGAAGCAGGAAGGATTGAAGCGCGGCTTCAGTTGTTTCTGCTTTTTTGTTACAAATGAGAGAACAATGGAATTTTGTTCAGGGATTTTCAAGTAAGGAGAGTTATTTGGTATGAGGACGTTTAGTGAACAGCAGATCGTGGCTCTTGCACCGAATGCAAACGCAGTGAGCAACGGCAGGAAGATTTCCAATGGGGGCGGATTTGTGTCTCGTATGCGGTCAAAGGATGATACCTTTTACATGGGGGAATGTAAAGGGAGCGGCAAATCCAATTATGTGGTGTCTGTTGATTTTGCGGAGGAGGATAAACCAGTGTTCCGGTGCAGCTGTCCCAGTCGGCAGTTTCCCTGTAAGCACAGCCTGGGGCTGATGTTTGAGATGGCCGCGGGAAAGGATTTTTTAGTGGGGGAGATTCCGGAGGATATTTTAAATAAGCGGGAAAAGAAACAGGCCAGAGAGGCAAAGAAGGCGGAAGGCGCTGGGGAAAAGAAGCCTGTCTCAGAGAAAAGCGCAAAGGCAGGCAAAGCTGCCAGAACAAAAAAGATTAAGAAACAGCTGGAGGGACTGGAGCTGATGAAGCAGATGACAGACCAGCTGATGCATACCGGACTTTCCTCCATGGGAAGCGTTTCTCTGAAAAGCTACAAGGATCTGGCAAAACAGCTGGGAGACTATTACCTGCCTGGACCACAGAACTATTTTAACCGGTTGGTGCTGGAAATGGAAGCATACCAGAAGGATACAGACAAGAAGCATTATCATCAGGCTGTGGAGGTGTTAAAGCGGCTTCGGGCCCTGGAGCGCAAGGCCGCGGCTTATCTTCAGGGAAAGTTGGAGAGTGATTCGCCGGAAGCGGATGATGATATTTTATATGAAAAGCTTGGGGGAATCTGGAAGCTTGACCAGCTGAATGAGCTGGGGCTGAAAAAGGAGCAGGCAAGGCTTGTACAGCTTTCTTTCCAGGTGATTTATGATGAGGCCAGAAAGGAGTTTGTGGATACCGGGTATTGGGCGGATCTGGATACCGGGGAGATCTCCTGTACCCTGAATTACCGTCCGGTGAAGGCTCTGAAGTATGTGAAGCAGGAAGATTCCTGTTTTGGCATGGTTCGCATTCCGCTTCTTTGTTATTATCCGGGGGGAATGAACCGGAGAATCCGGTGGGAGAGCGCTTCCTATGAGCCGGTTACAGGGGAGGATCTGAAAAAGGTTATGAGCCATGGACATAAGGATATTGGGGCTGCTGTGAAGCTGGCAAAGAATGAGATGAAAAACCTTCTCTCAGAGGATTATTGCGGGATGCTGATTCAGTATAAAAGGATTGGGATTGTAAATGACCAGGGAAAAGATTGCTTTGTCATGGAGGATGAGGCCGGAGGCCGGCTGGAGCTGGCCGGAAGAGACGGGTGGGCAGATACCATGGCAGCTCTTTCCATGATTCCCAAAAGGGAGGTGTATGCAAATCAGGCTTTATTTGGGCTGATGTATTATGATGCAGACAGCCATAAGATTCGAATGTATCCCTGCAGTATTGTGACAGGAGAGGGGATTGTAAGACTGTTGTATTGATCTGCCGGCTGAGGAAGCATGGCATATTGTTTGTATAAAGGCGATGTCAGGCTTAAGACAAAGGTTTTTTATATGAATTTAAGGAGAATCGGGTTATGAATTTGGATGTAATGTATGAATTGAGGGATCGGCTGGAGACAGCGGCAGTTGCAGGGGCAGGTCTGATTCAGGAGGATTTCCGCCTGAAACGGTCTGTGCAGCAGATTGAGCCGTTTGCCAAGGCTTCTCCGGTGTTTCAGAAAATTGCTGGTATGGCAGGAACTTTGATTTCGCCGGAATGTGAGGACCGGGCAGGTGTTTTGCTGGATGTTCTGGGACTTTTGGATGCAGTGCTTTGCACTCAGGGAACCACGGGTCTGGAGGGGGAGCTAAGGGAACCGGAAATTGTGGTGTCAAAGGGAAATCCTTACCAGGAGATTTCCTATGGGCGGATGGCAGCCGTATTGGAGGCATTTCAGTCCACAGGAGGCGGGCGGTATGCCATTATCCGGGAGGCCCATGATACAGACCCGGAGATTTTTCAGGATTACCGGATGAAATACTGGATGGTGCAGGCGCTGGGAGACAGCTATGGGGAGCTGGCGGATATGGTGGCTGACTGGCTGGTTTTGGAGGGTGAGACAGTCCTTCCCCTGCTGAAGAAGGGTTTTTTGCCGGACGGGAAGCGGGAGATGGCCAGACGGATTGAGGTGATGGAGCAGATTGCCGGAGAGAAGGAGAATGATTTTTACCGGTATGCAGCAAAGGAGGGAAACAAGGAGGTGCGGGAGGCAGCTCTTTTGGCCATGGGCCATGACTCGTCCAATGAGTCTCTCCTTTTGGATTACCAAAAATCTGAGAAGGGAAAGTGTAAGGAAGCGGCTTTGCGCTCTCTGGCTTTTATGGACGGAGAGGAGGCAGCTGCCTTCTGGAAGGCCAGACTGGAGAAGAAACCTGAGGAAACGGTGAATTATCTGACTCCGTCTGGCTGCAGCTGGGCGGGGGATCTGATTGCCTATGCCATAGAAAAGTGGATTGACCAGGGGGAGCCGGAGCCTGCGTCGGCAGAGGAAAGACCGATGGGGAAGGAGACAAAGGAGGACCGTGCCAGAGAGAAAGCCCAGGCAAGGGAGGAGCGGGACAAATACCGTCACCGGCTTGGTATCTTATGGGCGGCTGCGGCCGGAAAATGTTCGGATCGGATTCGGGAATGCTATGAAAAGGTTTATCAGGTCCTTCCCAAAGAGGTGCCGAAGATTTTAAGCCAGTCTGTGATCCGCACC
>CATLIJ010000154.1 GCA_949948825.1 uncultured Clostridiaceae bacterium | reverse complement strand
GAGGGCAGAGAATGTATCTGCTGCCATTGGGGCAAAAAAGGCAGACAGCGGTTTTGCCTGTGCAGATTCCTCCTGGTTTGTTGTTCTGGCGGTAAAGCCGCAGCAGCTGGGGGCGGCAGTAAAAGAGATACGCAGTGGAATTACGGGAAAGCAGGTATTGATTTCCATTGCTCCAGGAGTGACTATTGCAGACTTAAAGGAGTATTTTGGAGAAGAATGCAGGGTGGTCCGGGCCATGCCCAACACGCCTGCGCTGGTAGGGGAAGGCATGACCGGAGTCTGCTATGACGCGGGTCTGTTCTCAAAAGAGGAGCAGGATTGTATCCGGCGGTTTTTTGAATCCTTTGGGAAAATGGCGCTGGTGGAAGAGAAGCTTATCAATGCAGTGGTATGTGTTAGCGGAAGTTCTCCTGCTTATGTGTATCTTTTTCTGGAGGCGCTGGCAGACAGCGGGGTAAAGTATGGGCTTCCGCGGAATCTGGCTTATGAGATGGCAGCTCAGGCAGTGCTGGGAAGTGCGAAGCTTATGTTGGAAACCGGACAGCATCCTGGCATTTTAAAGGACCAGGTCTGCTCGCCGGGAGGCACCACCATTGAGGCGGTAGCCGCTCTGGAGGAGTATGGACTTCGCAATGCTGTGGTGAAGGCCTGCGACGCCTGTTATAGAAAGTGTGAGAATATCCGGTAGTAGATCATGTGATTTGAACTGTTATGAAATTGAGATGATTCGGACGCTGTTGCAGTCCGCGTACAGGAAAGGCAGAGAGATATGGAAAGCAGAGATTCGAAGAAAAAGGGTGTGGTCCAGCCAGTGATTCGGCTGGACCGTAAACTGAAATTTACAGGAACAATTTTGAAGATCTATGAGGATACTGTGATTGCCAATGGTCATGAGGCTCATTGGGATTTTATTCATCATGACGGGGCAGCAGCCGTGGTGCCGGTTACAACAGAGGGCAAGATTCTTATGGTGCGCCAGTTCCGCAATGCCCTGGACCGGGAGACGCTGGAGATTCCGGCAGGGAAGCTGGACGACCCGAAGGAGCCAAAGATGGAATGTGCTTACCGGGAACTGGAGGAGGAAACTGGTTTTCGGTGTGATAAGCTGGAATATCTGATGAGTCTGAACACCACAGTTGCTTTTTGCGATGAAGCGATTGATATATTTGTGGCAAGAAATCTCATTCCTTCTCATCAGCATTTAGATGAAGATGAGGAAATCTATGTGGAGGAGTGGTCTGTGGAGGATCTGCAGGAATTGATTTATTCGGGAAAGATGACAGACGCCAAAACTGTGGCAGCCATCATGGCCTATGCCCGGAAATATTGTTAGGATAGAAAAATGGGTTACAGTTTACGGGGCGGGGAATCTGACATAAATTTGGGTGTCAAGCTCGCTTGTAAACTCCAATTTATGCCAGATTCCACATCAGGCGAACGCCCAGCTTTTGTCCGTCGAAGACGGGCAAGAAGATGCCCCGTGAACAGTAACAAAAATGAGCGAATTTAAGGTGTTTCAGGATTGGGGGAGCATGAAATGCGGAGCAATCTGCGGTATCATAGGGGTCAAAATACCTTTTGACTCTAACATCATGTCATAGGAGGGCCTGTCTCTGCGTAGACTGATAAAAAACGGTAGTCGAATATGAGAAGGAAAAATCAGGGGATTTATCTGCTGTTTTGGATCAGCGCAGGGATAGTTTTAGCCACCATTGGCGCCAACCGGGTATTTGCCTCCGGATTGGTGGACTATCGTTTGCTTTATCAGTATTTGGTGGAAGGCTGGCAGAGCATGGCTTCAAGAGATTGGAAGTGTGTACTTCGGGTGTTGGCAGTCCGCTGTTTTCAGACAGCAGTGGTGGAGCTTGTCTGCAGAAGCCGCCTTCACAGGGTTCTGGTTCCCCTGCTGCTTGTATGGGCTGGCTGCAGCGCTGGTTTTGCTCTGGTTCTTATGACCTGGTATCAGGGTGTTTTCGGACTGGTTGTCTTTCTTGTGTCGAACTTTCCTCATCAGCTGTTTTATGGGGCAGCGTGGGGAATTTTGATTTTTAAATGTCTGTCTGGATATGAGGTGCGCAGACGAATGTTTTGGGGGGCTGTGGCAGCCTTTTTGCTGTTTGGCATTTTGGCGGAGGTTCATGTGAATGGACGTTTGATTTCTTTTTTATTTTCATGATTGGGGAAGCATGAAATGCGGAGCAATCTGTGGTATCATAGGGGTCAAAACACCTTTTGCCTCCAACATCTTTTCATAACAGACAGGATATATTTCAGGGAATGGATTGGTTAAAAAAATATCGAAAAAAAGGGGGATCGGGATATGTTGACAGAAATAGATGAGTTCATACACTACCTGGAAACAGTGAAGGAGGCATCAAAAAATACGCTGCTTTCTTACAGGCGTGACCTGGAACAGCTGGCGGAATATATGGAGAAACAGGGGATTACAGAGCCTGCCAGAGTGACTCGCACCAGCCTCAATTCTTATTTTTTACACTTGGAATCTCAGGGAAAAGCAGCGTCAACCATATCCCGGATTACAGCGTCAGTAAAAGCGTTTTTTCACTATCTGGTAAGAGAGGAGAAGCTTCGGAAGGACCCTTCTGAGCTTTTGAAGGCGCCCAGGGTGGAGAAAAAGGCTCCGGCTATTTTAACAGTGGAGGAGGTGGAGCGTTTCTTAAGCCAGCCTCAGGGGGAGAATCCAAAGGAGCTTCGGGATAAGGCTATGCTGGAGCTTCTCTATGCAACCGGCATTCGGGTGTCTGAGCTGATTGGGCTTCAGATGGAGGATTTGAATCTTCAGGTGGGTTATATTACCTGCAGAGACGGCCAGAAAGAGAGAGCGGTTCCTTTTGGAAAGGCAGCCAAGCAGGCTTTGAAGAAATACCTGGACCAGGCCAGAAGCTTTCTGGTGCAGGGAGAAGAGTCTTCCTGGCTTTTTACTAATTGCAAGGGAATGCCCATGTCCCGCCAGGGATTTTGGAAAATTGTAAAGCACTATGGAGAGATGGCAGGCATTGAGACGGATATCACTCCCCATGTGCTGCGTCATTCCTTTGCGGTTCATCTGATTCGGGGAGGCGCAGACTTACAGTCAGTCAGCACTCTGATGGGCCATGCAGGACTCGCTTCAACGCAGATGTACAAGGATTATCTTTTACAGGAAACGCCGTGTTAGAAGGGAAATTTTTATTTATATGGGAAAAATGTTATACATAGCCGAAAAACCAAGCGTGGCCCAACAGTTTGCGGCAGCGCTGAAGATTTCGGGAAAAAGGGCGGACGGATATATTGAGTCTGCTGACACCATTGTGACCTGGTGTGTGGGGCATCTGATTACCATGAGCTATCCGGAGGCTTATGATCCGGGGCTGAAAAGATGGAGCCTTTACACGCTGCCTTTTTTGCCAAAGGACTTTAAATACCAGGTAATTGAAAATGTGTCAAAACAGTTTCAGACAGTGAAAACCCTGCTGAACCGGCCGGATGTGGAACAGATTTATATTTGCACAGACTCTGGACGGGAGGGGGAGTATATTTACCGGCTGGTGGACCAGATGGCCAAAGTAAAGGGGAAAATCCGCAAAAGAGTATGGATTGATTCGCAGACAGAGGAGGAGATTCTCCGGGGGATTCAGAATGCAAAGGACTGGAGCGATTATGACAATCTGGCAGCATCTGCCTATTTGAGGGCTAAAGAGGATTATCTTATGGGAATCAATTTTTCCCGTCTTCTGACTCTCAAGTATGGACCTGCCATCTCCTCCTACATGAAGACGGAACGAACTGTGCTGTCTGTGGGGCGGGTGATGACCTGTGTGCTGGGAATGGTGGTGCGGAGGGAGCGGGAGATCCGCCAGTTTGTGAAAACACCTTTTTACCGGCTGGTAGGTGATTTTGAGTCCAGCGGGCTGCATTTTGAGGGAGAATGGAGAAGTGCGGAAGGGTCCCGATATTTTCAGTCTCCTTATCTTTATAAGGAAAATGGTTTTAAGGAGCGGAAATATCCGGAGGAGCTGATTGGGATTCTGAAGCAGAACAATCCTCTGGCGGCAATTCTTTTAAAGGTTGAAAAGAAAAAGGAGACCAAGAACCCGCCGCTTTTGTACAATCTGGCTGAGCTTCAGAATGATTGTTCCAAAATGTTTAAAATCAGTCCGGATCAGACCTTACAGATTGTGCAGGAATTGTATGAGAAAAAGCTGGTGACATATCCAAGAACCGATGCCCGCGTTCTTTCCACAGCAGCGGCAAAGGAGATTCACAAAAATATCGGCGGTTTGCAGAATTATTCGTTGGTAAAGAGTTTTGCGGCAGAGATTTTGACAAAGGGCGCTTATAAAAATATAGCAAAAACCAGGTATGTGAATGACAAACAGATTACAGACCACTATGCCATTGTGCCTACAGGACAGGGCTTTGGGGCAATGAAAGGTCTTTCTCCCCTGGCGATAAAGGTGTATGAGCTGATTGCAAGGCGTTTTTTGAGTATTTTTTACCCTGCTGCCATTTATCAGAAATATTCTCTTGAGATGGAGGCAGATCGGGAGCACTTTTTTGCCGGGTTTCGGGTGCTGAAGGATTTGGGGTATTTGAAGGTGGCGCAGGTGGACAGGTCCGGAAAGGCGGCGGACTTAAGTTCAAAGCCCAGTGAGGCAAAGGGGGCCAAAAAGTCTGAGGAGAGTCAGGAAAAGGAGGACTCGGAGTTGAACCGGAAGAACCAGGGAAATCCTGCATTTATTGCCATGCTGGATACCTTAAAAAAGGGAATGAAACTTCCCGTAAAGGATTTGATGATCAAGGAGGGGGAGACCTCCCCGCCAAAGCGATATTCTTCTGGTTCCATGATTCTTGCCATGGAGAATGCAGGGCAGCTGATTGAGGATGAAGAGCTGCGGGCGCAGATTAAGGGAAGCGGAATCGGCACCAGCGCCACCCGTGCGGAAATATTGAAAAAGCTTGTGAACATTCAATATCTGGCTTTGAATGGAAAGACTCAGGTGATTACGCCTACTCTTTTGGGAGAGCTGGTGTTTGATGTGGTCAATGCCTCCATCCGTCAGCTTTTGAATCCGGAACTGACGGCCAGCTGGGAGAAGGGACTGACTTATGTGGCAGAAGGAACCATTACCCCGGAGGAATATATGAAAAAGCTGGAGCATTTTGTGGCTGGCCGTACTTACGGTGTGCTGAAGCTGAATAATGAGCATCAACTTCGGGAATATTTTGAAGCAGCAGGAAAAAACTATCAGAAACAGGCCGCAAAGACAGCGGGAAAAGAAGGAGGAACATGATGAAAAAAAGTGAGATGAAGGTGACAAAGCTGTACAGCCTGGAGCATACGATGGCAAAGCCTTTGCTGGAAAAGTATGAGTATCCCTGGGAGGCTCTGGCCCATATCGGGGAGTTTGTGAAGGAGCTGGGGGCGTCTCTTCCAAAGGGAGAATATGCAAATCCGGCAGAGGGAATCTGGATTCATAAATCAGCCAAGGTGGCCCCTACAGCAGGGATTATCGGTCCGGTTATCATTGGCCCGGAGGCAGAGGTACGCCATTGTGCGTTTATCCGGGGAAAGGTGCTGATTGGAGCCGGAGCAGTGGTGGGAAATTCTACAGAGCTGAAAAATGTGATTCTTTTTGATAAGGTTCAGGTTCCGCATTATAATTATGTGGGGGATTCCATTTTAGGATATAAGGCCCATATGGGGGCTGGCTCCATCACCTCCAATGTGAAATCAGATAAGCAGCTGGTAAAGGTCCATGGGGAGGATGGGGATTTTGAGACTGGCATGAAGAAGTTTGGCGCAATGATTGGGGATGAGGTGGAAGTAGGCTGTGGGTCTGTGCTGAATCCTGGTACAGTGATTGGAAAAAACAGCAATATTTATCCTCTGTCCAGCGTCCGGGTCTGTGTGAACGCAAATTCGATTTATAAGAAACAGGGGGAGGTTGCAGAGAAGAGGCAGGCAACCGTTTAGAGGGCAATATCATGATGTTGGAGGCAAAAGGTCCGCAAGAGAAGAAGGAGAGAACGGGGGGAAGATTGCGGTTTTAAAGTCTTTGCCTGTGCGGGCGAAAAGCCTTGGGGGAATTACAGTGAATCAGGTATGCTTCGGAAAGAGCAGAGCATCTTCAGACATTGTCTGCTCTTTCCGGAGCTGTTTTGTTGGAATGGTTTCGGCGATGAGGTTTGGGTGCAATGTTGCAGGGCGGAGCATTGCATCAGAGAGCGTCTTACCGGGTTCCGAATATGCGGTCTCCGGCGTCACCAAGACCGGGACAGATGTAGGCGTTCTCATTCAGACAGCGGTCCAGATGGCCAATGTAAAGCTGAATATCCGGGTGGGCTTTCATAAGCCGTTCT
>CATLIJ010000153.1 GCA_949948825.1 uncultured Clostridiaceae bacterium | reverse complement strand
ACCTTTGTGATCAGCTTTGCTTTGGAGTGGCCTCTGGCAAACAAAGACAGCATAATGTTCTCCTCATCCATATTGGTGAGAGCGGCAAAAGCCTCCGCGCCCTCTAAGTTTTCCTCCAAAAGCAGCTTTCTGCTGGTTCCGTCCCCGTGGATGATTACTGCCTCCGGCAGATGCTCGTTCAGCTCCTGACATCTTTTTAAATCCTTGTCAATGATCGCTACCCGGATCTTCATCTCCAAAAGCTGTCTGGCCAGATATACAGCGATGGTGCCGCCTCCTACGATCATACAGTTTTTCACCTGATTGGTGGCAAGGCCAATGTTGCGGAAAAATGCCGCAGCGTTTTTGGGAGAAGCGATGATGGAAAGCAGATCTCCATTCTGCAGCACAAAGTTACCATTGGGGATGTGGGCGTCCTCCCCCCGCTCAATGCCAGCCACCAGAATATCGCACTTGGCCCGGTGAGGAAGCTCGGCAATAGAAATCTGGTCCAGCTGAAATTCAGGGCGGATGCGGAATTTTAACAGCTCCACCCGGCCCTTGGCAAAGGTGTCAATCTTGATGGCAGAGGGAAACCGCAAAAGCCTTGCAATCTCGGCAGATGCAGCCAGCTCCGGATTGATGATCATGGAGATGCCAAGGCTCTTTCGGATCAGCTCAATCTCTTTGTTGTAAATGGGATTGCGGACCCGCGCCACAGTATGGCATTTCCACTGTTTGTTGGCAATCAGGCAGCACAGCAGGTTCAGTTCATCCGATCCGGTTACAGCGATGATCAAATCTGCGTCAGCAGCGCCAGCCTCCAGAAGCGTGTTGATACTGGAGCCATTGCCAACCGTATACATTAAGTCCAGCTCCTCTGTTGCATCCTGGAGCCGTTCAGCAGAGGAATCTATGATGGTGACATCATGGTTTTCCAGGGTCAGGCCCTCTGCCAGGGCAAAGCCTACTTTGCCGCAGCCGATAATGATAATATTCATAATTTCTCCAATCGTATGATTTGTGGAATTTTTTGTTCATTCACGCATGATCAAACAATGCGCATGGAAATATTGTACCACAAAATAGGAAATTGTCACTATAAAAATGTTAAGATTTTTAACAGAGATTTAACAGGGCTTTTGGTTTTAACCATGGCTTTTCAGTATTCTCCACAATGTGCTGCGGCTGATTCCAAGCCGTTTGGCTGTCTGGCTGTGATTGTCGTTTTCTTCCCGCAATACCTGACGGATAATATCATAAGTAATGTCACTTAAAGGCTGGTCCAGATTAAACTGAAAGCCAGCTTGTTCTGTGCAGGTCCACAGAGCGCTTTCTTTGCGCAGCTGGCGCATGGTGTTTTCATAGGAAATGTAGACGCCTTTTGTTACCACCATCAATTCATGAATAATGCGCTGAAACTGATCCAGATTTGATTCCCACAAAAAGGTTTTCATAGCTTTCAATGCCCGCAGATCAAAGCTGATAATCTGCTTGCCAAGACTGGCATTCAGGCGGTTGATATACAAGGTACACAAATAAGGAATGTCATCTGCACGCTCCCTTAAGGAAGGAATGCGAAGGATAAGACAGTGCATGGCTTTGGTCAACTCAGCCATATAACTGGTTTCCTGTTTGATATTTTGTCCGGAAACCAGAGAGAAAATCAGGCGGTTTCTCTGTGACAGACCCGTATCCCGGATAAAGGATGTAAGCTGGTGAAAAACAGAAGGCGTCAATGCATCCACATGGCGGAAATAAAGGGTGTGCTTATTGTGCATGAAAGGCGAATCATGATGAGTCAGCAGATAAGTCCAGTTTTTGTCAGTTGCAGTTTCACAATCGATTTCATAATAAATGGAAGCACGATAAGAGCTTTTGCAGTAAATAAAATAAGCTGCCTGATCTTTGCCGGTTCCGGTTTCACCGGAAATGATCACAGGAGAGAGGGTGCGGCTGAACCGTTCAATCTGATCCTGGGTGCTGGTTTGATAGTGGGAACTGTTATAATAGGAAAAATCAAGCTTTTGCTCTTTGGAGTTGGAGATCTGGCGGATTGCATCGATTTTCCGGGTTTCCAGGCGTTCCCGAAACCGGGTGTACAAATAGGCGTACTGTTCGTTTCGCAGATAGCGGCGCCACAGGGAAAAGGACAGAATTCCACCATGAAAAGCCCGCTCAAAATGCGGGCTGTCTTCTGACAGCAATTCCTGCTGATGCTCTCTGATATAGGGAAGCACATGGTTTGGGTCATTGATTTCCAAACTGGAAAGCACAATATTCCCATAAGAATCCAAAATGGTACATGCATGAGGACCGTTTTGAAAGGAAAGGGTCAGATGAGAAAGCTCCTGTCGGTTATGAAGATATCTTTTTGTCAGACGAATTGCCTGATTCAGCATAGCTTCCACAGTTTCATAGCCAGAGGTAATCAGAACTGCATTCATTCCCAGCTTAGGTGCGATTTGAGAAGAGATCACATCACATACTACCACAGAATATCCGGCTTCTTTTAATTCCATGAGCCTTGGAAGAGCCTCCTCCTCAGAGCGGATCGTTACAATCGGAAAATCGTATTGGAGGATTTCACTTAATACAGCAGAGGTTCTGGTAATATTTTCAAAGCCAATCACAGCGATTTTCTGTTCAAAATTCTGAGCAAGCCGAATGGCCCGCAGCGCATCAAGAGCAGACAGGCCAATATCATATACAGGCAGATTTACCAGGGAATCAATCACAGACACTGTGCCGCCGCGGGAGAGGATTGCGTCATAATCAAACAGATTCACCTGTTTTAAGACAGCAGCAGCATCATTTAAGTTGGCTACATAGCAGTCAGCAGTGACATCTTCTCTTGTTGAGATCAAATCAAGAATAATTTCATCCATGCCCTTGTAGGGGGCAATGACGAGGAGATTCAATTTGGTCATAATAAAAGCTCCTTTCTGTTTCATAATAAAACAATTTATTGAAAAAATCAAGCTAAAATCATAGATGTTTTAAAATAAAACAAAAAAATCCTTGAAAAAGGTAGAGAAATCTGGTTTTGGATGGTAGGATTATGCCATCAGTCAGGGATTTACAGAAAAGGAAACAGAGTGTTGTTAATGAAAGGAGCAGGAATTACATGAGCAGTAAATTGATTATCCCTTCTGTCTTATATTCGGGATATGGCAGTATGGAACAAAGTGTTTCGGAGATTTTGGAGAGAGAGCAGGTAAAAAAGGTTCTGGTATTTACAGACAAGGGAATCGTGGGAGCAGGACTGATTCATCTGCTGCTTGATGTTTTGGAGGCAAAACAGGTTTCTTATGAGGTATTTGATGATTTAAAGCCAGAGCCTTCTTATGAGGAGGTGGAGAGAATCCGCACACAGGCCGGACGGTGCGAAGGGGATTTGATTGTGGCTTTTGGCGGAGGATCTGTGATGGATGCAGCAAAGCTTTGTTCCCTTTTGAAAGACTCGGATTATTCTGTGAAGGATTTGCTTGCAAATCCAGGGTTGGGAAGAAAACAGATAAAGCTGGCAGCCATCCCCACCACCTGCGGTACTGGTTCAGAGGCAACGGGAAATGCGATTGTGGCGGTTCCGGAGGAAGCAGTCAAGAAAGGGATTGTAAATCATGAAATGATTCCAGATTATGTCATTCTGGATTCTCAGGTTATTGAGAATCTGCCAAAAGGGATTGTGGCTGCAACAGGAGTGGATGCTCTGGCCCACGCAGTGGAATGCTATACATCCAAAAAGGCAAATCCCTTAAGTGATACTTACGCGTTGGCAGGGGCAAAGCTGATATTTGAGAACATCCGGGAAGCTTATCAAAACCCGAATAACAGAAAAGCAAAGGAGGCTATGCTGTTAGGAGCCTACTATGGAGGTGTGGCCATTACCGGAAGCGGCACTACTGCAGTCCACGGACTTTCCTATCCCCTGGGAGGAAAGTATCATATTCCTCATGGGATTTCCAATGCCATTCTTTTTGGTCATGTGATGAGAATGAACAAGGAGTGCTGTATCAAACAGCTGGCTGAGCTTTGTGATGGGATTCATCCGGCGATCAGCATGGCAGATAGGGAGGAGAAGGCAGAATATGTGATCCGTGAGATTGAAGATATTATCCGGTTTACCAATATTCCCACGGATCTTGGTTCTTTTGGAGTGAAGAAGGAGGATTTGGATTTTCTGGTGGATGCCGGAAGCAGGCAGACCCGGCTTTTGGTGAATAACCGGAAAGAATTATCGCTGGAGGATATCCGTTCTGTTTATTTAAAGGTTTTATAAAATATGAATTTCAGTTTTCATCAAAATGTTATGGAAAAGCTGGCAGAAGAAGGAGGAAAGAAAAGTGAAGAAATTACCGATTCTTGCAATTACAGCCGGAGATCCAGCCGGGTCTGGTCCGGAGATTACGGCAAAGGCATTTACTCATCATGATATTTACAGGATCTGCAGACCTTTGGTGATTGGAGATCCGGCAGTCATGGAACAGGCCATTGGATTTACCGGACTGGAAAGAAAGGTGAAGGTACGGGGAGTGAATAAAGTCAGTGAGGCATCCTTTGAGCCTGGAGTGATGGATGTATATGACATGCATTTGATTGCAGATCCAGCTGAGGCGGGCCTGGGAACCATCAATCCCACGGCAGGAGAGGCAGCGTTTCAGTATGTGGTAAAGGCTATTGACCTGGCTGTAAAAAAAGAAGTGGATGGAACCATCACCAATGCCATCAGTAAGGAAGCCATCAATATGGCAGGGCATCACTATTCTGGTCATACGGAAATCTATGCAGATTATACAAAGACGAAAAAGTATTGTATGATGCTGGCCCATGAGGATTTTCGGGTGACTCATGTATCTACCCATGTATCCCTTCGGGAGGCATGTGACCGGTGTAAAAAGGAAAGGATTCTGGATGTAATTGAGATGAGCCATCAGGTGTGCAGGGATTTGGGAATTGAAAATCCCAGGGTTGCAGTTGCGGGGTTAAATCCTCATTGCGGAGAACATGGAATGTTTGGGACAGAGGAGATTCAGGAGATTGCTCCGGCCATTGAAGAGGCAAAGAAAAAGGGCATCCATGCCATCGGTCCCTGTCCGCCGGATACGGTTTTTTCCCAGGCCATCGGCGGATGGTATGATATTGTGGTGTGTCAGTTCCATGACCAGGGCCATATCCCCACAAAAGTTCAGGGATTTGTGTATAACAGGGAATTGCAGCGCTGGAATGCAGTGGCAGGAATCAACATTACGCTCGGCCTTCCCATCATCCGTGTGTCTGTAGACCACGGGACGGCATTTGACCATGCAGGCAAAGGAGATGCCAATGAACTGAGCCTTTTAAATTCGATTGAGTATGGAGCGAAAATGGCAGACAGCAGGAGAAAAAAGCAGGAGGGAGGAGGAGGAGATGGACAAGCTCCTGATCATAGCTGATGACTTTACAGGCGCCCTTGACACAGGAATCCAATTTACTAAAATGGGAATCCGGGCAAGGATTATAACAGACTATCAATATGATTTTTCACAGCTAAGGCCCAGGGATGGGGTGCTTTCAGTCAGCACGGACAGCCGGCCCCGTTCTCCAATGGAGGCTTATGACCGGGTTTATCAGCTTGCAAAAAATGCCAGGTCTGCAGGTTTTTCCTATGTATATAAGAAAACCGATTCCGGACTTCGTGGAAATATCGGGATGGAGCTGAAGGCAGTCATGGAGGCATATGGAGAACAGACCATTGCCTTTATCCCTGCTTTTCCCCGGCTGAACCGCATTACCAGAGAAGGAGTCCAATATATTGATGGAGTTCCGGTCCGGGAAAGCGTGTTTGGAAAAGACCCCTTTGAACCGGTTTGTGATTCAGATATTGAAAACATTATCCGTTCCCAGACTGACCTGAAGGTGATTAAGGTTTTCAACGGGGATTTTGAGGCAATACGTCTGGATTTGGGTGAGCCGGTGGTTCTTTTATTTGACGCAGAGACAGAGGAGGATCTGTCTGCCATTGCCCGGTGGTTAAAGACTCAGAACCAGATTCGGGTGATTGCAGGATGCGCAGGGTTTGCGGCGCATTATGAAGAGCTTCTGAATTTTGAAAAAGGAGATCCTCATTTTATGCAGAAAACCAAAGGACTGCTTGCTTTATGCGGAAGCGTCAACCCGATTACAGTTCGTCAAATACAGTATGCAAAAGAACATGGGTTTGGAAGAAAGCACCTGAATCACAGGCAGAAGATGGGAATGACAGATAATACCCCTAAGGAAGACAAAGAATTTTTTGATGAGCTGTTCCATGAGATTTCTGAAAAAGGAAAATATATTTTGGATACACTGGATTTGCCCGGAGAGGAATCCGCAGAGACATTTGCCGCCCGAAATGGTTTGAGCCTTTCTGATATCCGTT
>CATLIJ010000152.1 GCA_949948825.1 uncultured Clostridiaceae bacterium | reverse complement strand
ATTCATGCGCCCCTTGGTAATCCGCTCATTTAACGAACCCACATTGGAAACATGCAGCTTCCGGCCCCACTCCTGAGATTCCCGAAGCACCTGGAACAGCTTGTCCTGAGGTGCGAATGCCGGCACAGAAGCAGGATCTGACATTCCAGGCAGCAAAAGCACCATACCCCGCTGATACAAAACCAGATCAAAATACTTCAGATATCCGGTATGCCGGACCATGTACCCATAATAGTAGTCCTCAAATCCATCCAAATCATAAATATTTACCCTGGAAACACGGCGGAACTGAAACAATCGTTCCTTATCATACATTTTATAATGATGGAACAGCTCTATGGCTTCATCTGTGCTGATATTTCTCTTCATAATCGGAATCCGGGCATCCACATACTCCCTCATCCGGGCCTTTACCTGGTCCTTCAGCCTTTCATCCAGCACAAAGTTCCCCTCCGGCTCCACATACAAGCCGCTGCCTATGGAAAAATTCACGGAAAATTTCACCACATTCTCCGCTCCCACAAGCTCATAAAATGCCTTCATTAACATCAATGTCACACTTCGATGATACGTCTGCAGACCTGGCTTATCCTTTGCTGTCACAAAACGGATCTCTGATCCGTTCCGCACTACCTTATGTAATTCCTGAAGCTTTCCATTGACAAAAGCCAGCAAAATATCATGTTCAAACCTTGGCTGAAATTCCTCTGCCACATCTGACAAAAGCGTCCCAATCTCATATTCCCGTCTTTCCTTGTGTACTGTCACCTGAACCATAAAAACCCTCCTTACGATTCTTTCGTTTTTTCCAGCCCCGTGAATTATAATCCTTAAACAATCACATGCACTGGCCCCATCTCCCGTTCTGCCATCACAACTGCCCCAGGCCCCAGGACCTTCTCCAGATAATCCTTCATAAAAGGCATAAAAATATGCTCCAGCCCATAATGCCCTGCGTCAATCACTGCCATCCCCTGAGCTGCTGCATCGATTCCTCCATGA
The DNA here is from genome assembly GCA_949948825.1 of uncultured Clostridiaceae bacterium. Classification (GTDB taxonomy): domain Bacteria; phylum Bacillota; class Clostridia; order Lachnospirales; family Lachnospiraceae; genus Brotaphodocola. Next base: position 5,411 of record CATLIJ010000152.1, on the reverse strand, counting down.
TGGCCAATATCGCCTGTGACCATCACCTGAGCGCCCCAGGCAATTCCAAGACCCAGCATACTTCCTCCGGCTCCGGGGGAGACTGCCACCCGGCTCACTGGCCCTTTCACCTGCTCCAGCCCGTACACAGTCACAAATTCCAGACCAAACCGCTCTTTCACCAACCGGGCAAGGTCCTCCACAGTCACAGCCGGATGCAGCTGCCCCACCTTACCGATTCCAATGGGCGCCCCATCCTTTTCCCCGGTAATCTCCAAAGGTCCCTGAACTTCAAGCCCAATCCGGTCTGCCGCCAGATCCGCCATACATCCCGGCGCGATATCAAAATTAGTGTGCATAGCCACATAGCAGATATCCGCCTGGATCAGCTTCAGAATCCGGCGGCTGACAAAATCCTCATCATTCACCTTCTTCAAAGCTTTAAAGATCAGAGGATGGTGAGTCAGAAGCAAATCCGCTTTCCACTCCACAGCCTGCTCTACCACCTCATCCGTGGCATCCAGAGCCACCAAAACCCTTCTGATCTCCTTCTCTCCCCGCCCTGCTAGAAATCCAGGATTATCCCACTCGCAGGCATAATCCACTGGAGCCAGCTCCTCCAGCTTCTCAAGCAATTCTCTGCATTGCATCCTCTCTCTGTCTCCTTCCAAGCGATTTACTCTGATACAATCTTAGAAACTGTCTCAAAATAACTTACTTTATTTCAACAACAATTCCTGTACCATTCTCACCTCTTCCAGCTTTGCCTCCACCTCCTTAAGACGCTTTTCCGCCTTTTGTCCCCCCTGATTTTTCAGGCGCTCCCACAGAGCTGCCAGCTGCCTTTCTTGTTTTTCCAAAAACACTCCCAAAACCGGATTTTTTTTCTCAATCAGTCTTTTTCCATACTGATATTCATATTCCCTGCCAGCCGCACCCTTATGTACCTGCTCCTCCCCGGAAGCCTTTTCCCCAGTCATCACCACATAAAATTTTCCGTCCTCCAAAACCATGCTTTCCTCTATTATGGACAATCCCAGCTCCTCCAGGCCCCGGCGGAACATGGCAAGCTCAGACTGGGGAGAAAAAATCCATCCTTTTATGGAATCTCTCACCAGACTGGACTCCTTAAGAATCCGCAGCATCAGTTCTCCACCCATGCCGGACAGAATCACCAGGTCTGCCTCTCCGCAGGCCAGAGGCTTTAGCCCATCCCCAAGCCGCAGCTCAATCCGGTCCATAAGCCCCCGCTCCTTTACATGCTCTCTGGCCCGAAGAAGCGGCCCTTCCCCCACATCCAAAGCCAGAACCCGGACTGCAATCCCCCGCTCAATCAGGCAAATGGGGACAAATCCATGGTCTGTTCCCACATCTGCCGCACAGATTGCCTGTCCCTGCCTTACGGCCCAGGAGGATGCTGCATTTATGATCATTTCCAAACGCTTTGATAACTTCATTCTGCCCGCCCTCTCTCCTTTTCTTCTCTTGCGGACCCTCTTTCCCCCCTTAACTTAGGAACGGTTACAACAATTGCTGTTTCTCAGTCCAAATAATCCTTCAGCTTCTTGCTTCTGGTTGGATGGCGCAGCTTCCGAAGCGCCTTGGCCTCAATCTGGCGAATCCGCTCTCTTGTCACATGGAACACCTTTCCCACCTCCTCAAGAGTCCTGGGTCTGCCGTCATCCAGGCCAAACCGCAGCCGAAGCACCTTTTGCTCCCTTTCTGTCAAGGTCTCCAACGCCTCCATCAGCTGTTCCCGCAAAAGGGTAAAGGCAGCCTGGTCCGCCGGAACTGCCACCTGGTCATCCTGAATAAAATCTCCCAAATGGCTGTCCTCCTCCTCTCCTATGGGGGTTTCCAGGGAAACCGGCTCCTGGGCAATCTTCTGAATCTCATTGACTCTTTCCGGAGGAAGGTCCATCTTCCTGGCAATCTCCTCCACCGACGGCTCCCGCCCTAGCTCCTGCACCAGCTGCCGCTGAGTGCGGATCAGACGGTTTATGGTCTCTACCATGTGAACCGGAATCCGGATGGTTCTTGCCTGATCTGCGATGGCGCGGGTGATGGCCTGACGAATCCACCAGGTAGCATAAGTGCTGAATTTGTATCCTTTCCTGTAATCAAACTTCTCCACTGCCTTAATAAGCCCTAAATTGCCCTCCTGGATCAGATCCAGAAACTGCATTCCTCTGCCCACATACCGCTTGGCTATGCTGACCACCAGACGCAGGTTGGCCTCAGCAATCTGTTTTCTTGCCTCATTGTCCCCCATTTCCATCCGCTTTGCCAGCTGGATCTCCTCCTCTGTGGACAAAAGAGGAATCTTTCCAATCTCTTTTAAATACATCCGGACCGGATCTTCCACCCCCACGCCTTCCGGCACAGACAGATCGATCTCTTCCACATTGATCTCTTCCCCGTCCTCCAGTTCCTCCTCCAGGAACAGATCCGCATCAATGTCATCTTCTTCTCCCAGACGCAGCACGTCCACCCGATTCCGGTCCAGAAAATCATAAATCCGGTCCAGCTTATCTGGATCAAGAATCTCTCCGCGGAAAAAATCCAGAATCTCCCGGTTTTCCAGCACATTCTTCTTTTTCCTCGCTGTCTCCAGCAGCAATACCAGCTTTTCCTCCAGTGTCTGTGTACGTTCTTCCATGTCTGCCCGCCTTTCTTGTTTCTCCTGCCGCCTTTAATCAATCTCTATAGGATATCTTCTCAATGCTGCCTGCTCCTTCAAAATTCTCTGCATCTCCCCGATATCCGCCGCATTTCTGCCTGCATGATCCAAATGGTTTTTCCTCACCCGGTACACAATATCAGACAAAGCCTTTTTCTGTTCCTCATTTCCAAGGGACTCCTCCAACCGGGCATGGAACAATCCTGCCACCTCCTTGTATTGTTCTTCATCATTGATAAAATGATTCAAAATTTCTGCTGGATTTACTTCTCCCTTCTCATGGCCCTCAAACACCAGGTCTGCCACCTGACGGTACAAAGGTTCCACAAAATCCTCTGGCCCGATCTTCCCGGCAAGCTTCTCAAACAGCTCCTGACGCTCAATCAGCCAGGTAAGCAGAAGCCTTTGCGCTCTCCGGTTGCCGTCATCCTTTTCTTTTTTCCTCCCCGTCTCCCGGCTCTCCGTCCGCTGCCGCCTGACTGCCTCCTCCGGCATGCTTCCCAGCCGGTTCACCAGACGCCGCAAATCCTCATAAGGAATCATCTGCTCTCTGGACACAGCCTGAATGTAATTGTCCCGTTCCAGGGCCTCCCCAAACTCCAAAAGCTTTCTGGCCACTGCATTGTAAAACCGGGTCTTCTGCTCCGGGTCCTCCAGCTGAAAATCCCGTTTCAGCACATCAATCTCAAACAGAAAGCTGTTTCTTGCCTTGTCAATCCTCTCCTGAAACGCCTCTGCCCCTTTATTCTTAATAAATTCATCCGGGTCCTTATAAGGCTTTAAATTCAGCACCTTAACAGCAATCCCCACATCCCTGAGTATGGGAATGGCCCGCAGGGCAGCCTTGACGCCTGCCCCGTCACTGTCATAAGTCAATACCACCTGCTCGGTATACCGTTTCAGCAAAACCGCATGCTGGGTGGTTAAGGACGTTCCCAGGGACGCCACTCCATTGGAAAAGCCCGCCTGATGAAGGGCGATTACATCCATATAGCCCTCACAGAGCAGCAGACACTTCTGCCTGCTGCTCCGGGCATAATTTAACCCGTACAGATTCCGGCTCTTGTCAAAGACCAGGGTCTCCGGCGAGTTTAAGTATTTTGGTTCCCCATCTCCCAAAACCCGCCCTCCAAAGCCCACCACCCGGCTGTTTACATCCATAATGGGAAACATCACCCGGTTCCAGAACTTGTCATGGGTTCCTCTCTCCTCAATGGTTACTAAACCGCTTTCCTTCAACAGCTCATCCGAATATCCCTTAGACTTCAGATACCGGTACAAGTCATCCCTGGTCTTGTTGGCATATCCAAGGCCAAAGCGCCGGATCGTCTCTTCTGTCAGCTTCCGCTTCATAAAATAGTCATATCCGATCTTTCCGTGAGGCTGATGAAGCTGATAATAAAAATAATTGGCTGCCAGCTTATTCATCTCCAAAAAAGCGGACCGACGGTCTGCCCTTGCCCGCTCCTCCCCTGTATACTCTGTCTCTGGCAGCTTTACTCCGGCCCGGTCTGCCAGGAGCTTTAAAGCCTCTGGAAACGTAAAGCTCTCATATTCCATCACAAAGGTAATGGCATTGCCCCCTGCCCCGCAGCCAAAGCAATAATACATCTGCTTTTGAGGTGACACAGAAAAGGACGGAGATTTCTCATTATGAAACGGACACAGTCCAAAATAGTTGCTTCCTTTTTTCTGCAGCTTCACATAGCCGGAAATCACATCCACAATGTCATTTCGTTCTCTTACCTCCTCGATGATCTCTTCCGGATAATACATGAAACTCTCCTTTCTTCATGCCTTCCACGCCTGTGGAACAAACAATTCCTCAAATTTGTAAATGGCATAGCTGTCACTCATGCCTGCAATATAGTCACAGACTGCCCGCTCTCTTTTCTCTCCCCGTTCCACGATCATCCGCCGGTATTCCTCCGGCAGCTTGTCCGGATGCTTCAGATAATACTCATACAAAGCAGCAATCAGCTGCTGAGCCTTTTTCTCCTCTGCTTTGGGAATCTCATTTAAGTACATATGCTCAAACAGCCAGGACCGCAGTCCCTGCATGGCCTCCTGCATTCCCGGCGACATGAAGATCTGTGGTCTGTCCCTGCTGCTGTCAATCAAATCATGGATCATGGTGTTCAGCCGCTCACGCACACTATGCCCAAGCACAGAGGTATAGCGCTCCGGAATATCCCCCTCCTTAAAAATCCGCCCGCGAATGGCATCATCTATATCATGGTTTATGTAGGCAATCTTGTCAGACAAGCGCACAATACACCCCTCCAGAGTAGACGGTTTCCCACTGGTCCGGTGATTCAAAATCCCGTCCCGGACCTCCCAGGTCAGATTGAGTCCCCGGCCCTCCTTTTCCAGAACCTCCACCACCCGCACACTTTGCTGATAATGGGCAAAGCCTTCGGGACACAGCTCGTCCAAAATCCTCTCCCCGGAATGCCCAAAAGGCGTATGCCCCAGATCATGCCCCAGTGCAATCGCCTCTGTCAGGTTTTCATTCATCTGTAATGCGCGGGCTATAGTCCGGGCAATCTGAGCCACCTCCAGCGTGTGGGTCAGACGGGTCCGGTAATGGTCTCCCTCTGGCGCCAGAAACACCTGTGTCTTGTGCTTCAGCCTGCGGAATGCCTTGCAATGGAGAATCCGGTCCCGGTCCCTCTGGTATTCAGGACGGATATCACAAAGCTCCTCTGGCTCCCTGCGCCCCTTTGTATTCTGGCTCAATGCCGCATAAGGA
>CATLIJ010000151.1 GCA_949948825.1 uncultured Clostridiaceae bacterium | reverse complement strand
GGTAATCGTCCTTTTTCAGCAAATCCTGCTGTCTGGCCAGCTCCAGACGCAGATTGCCCAGCACATCCCACACCACCTTTTTCTGATCTGCCGCGAACAAAAGAAGATCTCCTGCTTCCCCCTTCATGGCAGCCACCAAAGCATCCATCTGCTCCCCGGTCATAAACTTGGCAAAGGAGGACTTGCGGGTATTGTCCGGCTGGATTGCCACATAAGCAAGACCCTTTGCCCCATACCCTTTGGCAAATTCCACCAGGGCGTCAATCTTCTTTCTGGCCATGGTCCCCTGGCCCTTGGCATTGATGCCCCGAACTGTGCCGCCATTTTCCAAAGCTCCCTTAAATACCACAAATTCGCAGTCTCTCACCACATCCGAAACATCACAAAGCTCCATTCCAAAACGCAGATCCGGCTTATCCGAGCCAAACCGGTCCATGGCCTCCTGCCAGGTCATTCTGGGAATGGGCTGGGGAATGTCTTTGCCTAATATCTCCTTAAATAACCGGGCCAGAAGCCTCTCATTCACATCCAGCACATCATCCACATCCACAAAGGACAGCTCCATGTCAATCTGAGTAAACTCCGGCTGCCGGTCTGCCCTTAAGTCCTCATCCCGGTAACATCTGGCCAGCTGAAAATAGCGGTCATATCCAGAACACATCAAAAGCTGCTTAAAAATCTGAGGGGATTGAGGCAGGGCATAAAAGCTGCCCGGATGGACCCGGCTTGGCACCAGATAGTCTCTGGCCCCCTCCGGGGTACTCTTAATCAGCGTAGGGGTCTCAATCTCTAAAAATCCCTCTTCTGCCAAAAACTGCCTGGTCAGAATGGCAATCTGGCTCCGAAGCATCAGGTTTCGCTGAATATCCGGCCTGCGCAGATCCAGATACCGGTACTTTAAACGCAGTTCTTCCTTTGTCTTGGAGTTTTCCTCAATGGGAAATGGCGGCGTCTCAGATTCAGATAAGATCCGAAGGCTTTCCGCCCGCACCTCAATGGAGCCTGTGGCAAGATTTTTGTTGACTGCGTCCTTATCCTCATTGCCAGTTCTGGCCTCCACTCTCCCTGTAACTGCAATGACAAATTCGCTCCGCAGCCGCTCTGCCTTGGCAAAGCTTTCTGCCCCGCAATCGCTCTCCTCAAAAATAATCTGCAAAATTCCCGACCGGTCCCGCAAATCCACAAAAATAAGCCCGCCCTTGTTTCTGCTCTTTTGCACCCATCCCATCACAGTCACCTTTGACCCAATGGAAGCTGGGCTTACCTCTGTACATCTGTGGGACCGCTTCAGTCCCTGCATTGACTCTGCCATAACTCTCTATGCCTCCTGTTGTTTAATTCTTCTTCAGCTCTTCCTTATAAAAATTCACAAACTCAGTATACCCCTCTTTTCCCAGCTGCTCCTTCTGAAACTTCTTATTCTTATTCATCTGAGAAACCAGCACCTGCACACCCTTCTTCCGCTCTGCCATGGCCTGTTTCATAATCTCTCCCAGGCGGGCAGAATCCATACCCTTTTCCACCAGGTAAGCCTTTTTCTCCCGCTCTCCAAGGCTGCACCCTCCCCGGTCCATCAAAATGGTGATAATCCGCTCAAACCCAATGGAAAACCCACAGGCCGGGGTATCCTTTCCTGTAAATTTCCCGATCATCTTGTCATACCTGCCCCCGCCGGCCACCGAACCGCCAAAGCCTTCCATAGACACCTCAAAGATCGTGCCAGTATAATAAGACATCCCCCGGACCAAGGCAGGATCAAAGCAAAGAGAAAACTCTGTGTCAGCCACCTCCAGAACCGTATCCATAATATGCGCCAGATTCTCAGTCACAGACAAATCCATAACCGACTTCAAAATCTCCCCCAGCTTCCGCACACCGTCACTGTCCCGGCCAGCCCCGGCCAGAAGCTCACCATATTTTTTCACACTGTCCTCACCATGGCCTGCTTCCAGAAGCTCTGCCTTTACCCCTTCCATCCCAATCTTATCCATCTTATCCAGGATAATAAACACAGACTCCATGGAATCCTCTGAAAATCCGCAATACAAGGCCATGGCCCTTAAAATCTCCCGGTCATTGATCCGCACCGTAAAACCATTCTCCGGACAAATCCTCCCAAGAGCTGTGGTGGTAGCCAGAATCAGCTCTATCTCTGCCATAGAGCTTTCATCCCCCAAAATATCAATATCACACTGGGTAAACTGACGAAACCTGCCCTTTTGGGGATGATCCGCCCGCCACACACTCCCCATCTGAAGCGCCTTAAAAGGCATGGGAAGCTGTGCTCCATTGTTCGAAAAATACCGGGCCAGAGGAAGGGTCAGATCATACCGCAGGCCCCCATCCACCAGATCATTTTCATGCTCCGCTGTCTCAAGGTTCAGCTTTTCTCCCCGCTTTAAAATCTTAAAAATCAGCTTCTCATTGTCCCCGCCCTGCTTGCTGGTAAGATTCTCAATATGCTCCACACAGGGCGTCTCAATCTGAGTAAATCCAAAAGACCGGTATGTATCCCGGATCTGATTCATCACATATTCCCGCACCTGCATTTCCACAGGCAAAATATCCCTCATGCCTGTAACTGTCTTCTTCTTCAGCGCCATAGCTTACCTCCGTTTTGCTCATTTCTCTGGTGGTCCTTCCTGTTTCTCTCATGCGGACCCTCTTCACATCCTTAATTCAATAAACCTTCCCATCCTCCCCCACCATAACCCCAAACTGACTGCTGTACGCATTAAGCTTCTGAATAATCTCTGACCGCTTCTCTCCCTGGGCAATTGTAGGGCAATAATCATTCCGGTGATTCACCGAACTGATAGTACAGGGAATCAGCGTCATCTCTGCCTCTCCCTTCGGCTTGCCCTCCTCCAGGGTAAATACAGCCTGGGCAATCATGGTATTCTTATCCCTTGGATTCCGGTTTCCTCCAAAGCAGAAATTCCCCAAGCTGTAAAGAATGTATTTTCCATTATATTTTTCCACTCCCTGCAGCACATGAGGATGGCAGCCTACCACTAAATCCGCTCCCCAGTCAATACACTTATGCCCCAGCTCCATCTGATAGCTTTCCGGATAATAGGTGGACTCAATCCCCCAATGGCAGCAGGCAAGAATCAGGCTTACATTCTCCTGACGCAGCCGTTCCAATCCATTTTGCAGATAGGTTTCCACCTGCCGTCCTCCATAAACCACATCCACAGACACAAAGCCGATTTTCACTCCGCTCTCCGTCTCAAAAATCCCGATATTCTCATCATAAGCATAAGGAATGCCAATGCTTTGAAAAGCAGCTATGGTGTCCGCCACCCCCTGCTCCCCATAATCAATCCGGTGATTGTTGCCAAAGCTTACCGCATCAATATCCCCCTCCGGCAATACGTGGATATACTCCGGCTTTCCCTTAATGTTAAATTCCTTTGGGACCTTTTTGTTGGAATTGGTCAAAACTCCCTCAAAATTCACCAAAGTCATATCATCTGCCTCAAAAACAGATTTGACATTTTTAAAGAAATAGGACGCCCCATACTTGTCATACATCTCACGAAAAGTCCCCTCATACCCATGAATGGAAAGGGTTCCAATGGAACAATCTCCTGCCAGAGAGATAGTCACTGTCTCCGGTTCTGGCTCTGCCTTAGTCTCCTCCGGCACCCCTGGCCCCACTTCTCTCTCCGTCTCCTTTGGCGTCTCTTCTCTGCCGGACACTCCCGGCCCAATCTCACCTTCTGCTTCCGTCTTAGAATTGCCTTCTTCTGCTGCTTCACCCCCGGATTCTGACTGTCCTTCCAGAGAAGCCTCCCCCTCTGCGGCTGCTTCACCCGAAGCCTTATCTTCCGCAGCCATCTCCCCCAAAACCTCTGTGCCCGATTCCATCTCTGCCCTTACCATCGCCATCTCCCGATAACCATATCCGCCTGCCAGCAACACACATGCGCTTGCTCCAGTCAGCAGAATCCTCTTCCAGACCTTCACTTTCCGCTTCTCCTCTCTGTTTCCTTTTTCCTTCTCTGGAATTTTTTTCAAAACCATGGAACCATTGTACTCTCTATACAGGATTCGGTCAACAAAAATATCTTCAAATATACCACACTGGAATCTGAAGAATATTTTCCCTTACTCATCCAACCCCAAAATCCGTAATTTCACACAGCACCTCCACAGACGGATCTTCCATCAGCCAGTGGTATTCCTCCAAAAACCAGCGAACCAGCTCCTCATCCCGCCGGATTCGGGTGGTATTGTTATTGTACACATTAATTGTCCCCAGCCGGAAATATTTTTTCAGACATTCTATATCATAGGCTATCATTTCCCGGGTCTGCCCTTTTATTCCCACCATCAGACAAGGAGAATCAAAATACTCGGCCACCTCTTCTGGCTCCTTAAAATCCGCATGCTTATTCAGCACCTTCTGGCGAAAATCATAATCAAAAGTCTCCACTCCGATTTTAAAGACAACCGGCGCCCCCATACGGCGCCTGAAATCAGCCACCTGCCCCCGGTACATCCAGTGGGACTCAAAAAAAAGCTGCTTCAGATCTTTTGTCTGAATCACCTTATCAATATCCTCAAGGGTCTCCTTTGGAAGCTCAAAACAGCTCCCGGAATTAATCACCTCCAAAACCCCAAACTCCCCTGTCACCTGTCCTAACACCTGCCGGTTCAGCTGTGCCATATTGACCCCGTCCCTTCCGTTATCCTCAATATAATCACAGAAAGAACATTTCCCCCAGGCACAGGGAAAGGAACGTAAAAGGCAGATTTCCCTAGGATGCTTGTCCGTAATTTTACTGTAACGGCTTGTTGGAATCCCCATGGCAAAGCTCTCCTTTCCATCTGCATCTCAAATCATAAGGCAATGACTTCATAAGCACTGCCACAAAAAAAATACTCATCAGCCGGTCCGCATATTCGGTCACAGCCTGTACCAGGAAAATACTGGCAGTCATCCCAAGAGGCGTCCGGGCCAATAGCTGCACAAAAACCATGGAGCCCGAGGAGGTGATTCCCCCAAACATCACCGCGCAGATCACCGAGCTTACAAGAGTCCCCGGAAATGCCACCACTGCACCTGCAAGCCACATCCGCCCCTTCTCTGCCAGACGCATTTTCCATGCCATTCCTGCCATAAAGCCCACAACCATTCCCGCCGGAGCAAAATACAGAGAATAAATATCAATGGTCATGCCTAAAAGCACCCCGCTTAAAAGGCTGGGAATCATCCCGTAAAACGGCCCCAACATGGCCCCTGCCATCACGGTCCCAATGCTGTCCAGATAAACCGGCAGCCTTAAGGTCAATGCAAGCTGAGCTCCTGCTGCATTCATCACCACTGCCATCCCCATCAGGCAAAGCCGATACACGGAAACCTTATGTTTCTTTCTCAAATCCATTTCTTTCTTGTTCCTCTCTTCTTAAAATTCACCCATATCCCCTGATCCCGTATCAGGAAACAACACAAACCAGGTATCCTGCCCCATTCACATTTCACCAAACAGACAAAACAGCACATGAATCCTGTCATGCAAATCAAGAGACCATCCTCTCCAGCAAATCCAGCTTCTCTGGAGACTGATTCAAAAGCCTTCCAAAAAACATCTGGAAAAATCTGACTGCATCCACCCTTGTAAGAACCACCGAATTGGGCTCTCTGCGGTAAAAGCCCTGGGAATCCACAACACTCTGTCCTATAGAAATGCCCTGGGTCTCAATCTCTGTATACGCCTCTATGCCCCCGCAAAGACTTCGGTCTGCAAAATACGCCACAGCCAGCGGGTCATTGATCACACATCCAATCAGGTGCTCCTGCTTCCAGTGAAAATCAAAATAAAACCGGGTGATGGCCCGGATAAACTCCCCCAGCTTTGGATCAAGCCTGCAAAAATACTCCAAAAGATCCGGAGTCAGCACAATCCTCCTGGTCACATCCAGCCCCACCATATGAATTTTCCTTCCAAGCCCTGCTGCCATCTGATACACCAATGCCGCAGCATCCGGATCTTCCCAGTAATTGTACTCTGCCACAGGAGAACAGTTCCCATGGCTTCTGAAATTCCCGCCCATAGAAACCAGCTCCTCAATCTTCCCAAAAACCTCCTCTGCCTCCTTTGCCAGTCTGGCCAGATTGGTCATAGGCCCCAGGGCAATCACCGAACACCCTCCCCTGCCAATCTCCCTTTTCATAAATTCCACGGCATCCACAGGCTGCTCATATCCCGGCACCTCCGGTAAAAAGCTTTCCCCAAAAGCATCCGCCCCATGGGTATCCAGCGCACTGACATACTCCCTCTTCAAAGGCGCAGCCGCCCCTTTATATACCGGAATATCCAGCCGCCCCATACGCTTTAAAATCTTCTTTGCATTGGAAAATCCCATGTCCACCGGGCCATTTCCGCTGACAACCGTAATTCCCGCCACCTGAAGCTCCTCCATAGAGAGAGCCAGCATCAAAGCCAGACTGTCATCAATCCCCGGATC
>CATLIJ010000150.1 GCA_949948825.1 uncultured Clostridiaceae bacterium | reverse complement strand
TCTTTGGAGGACTTTGAGAAGCTGGTTCTGGCGTATGACAGCTCCACCAGGAAAGACAGTCCGTTCCGGGTCAGGGAGCAGGATACTGAGCTGGTGGAAAATGGCGCTTTCCGGTATCCCAGGCTGGTGTTTGAGAGGAAGAATTATGATTGACTACTATGAGGAATTGGGATTTGAGGAAAAGAGAAGGGTGACAGAGTCCATTCAGCAGCTTTACCGGCAGACATTTCTTCTGGAGCGGCGGTATGACAGGAAGACCGGGCGGTACCAGGTGAACCGGGACTATTATCCCTGCAGCAAGCATCTGGAATTTATCCGGGCTTATTTTGCCATTATGGATATTGAGGTGGTGGAGAACAGCCAGATGGGCGTAATCTATATCCGGGGAGAACAGGTGGCAGGAGAGAAGCTGTCCAGACTGGCTACTTTTTACATATTAATCCTTAAGCTTATTTATGATGAACAGATGTCAGCTGTGTCTACGTCTGTGAATGCAGTCACTTCCATAGGAGAGATCCATGAAAAGCTGGGTGCTTACCGTCTGCTGTCCAAACAGCCATCCATGACTGAGATCCGGCGGACCCTGGCTCTTTTAAAACGGTATCAGCTGATTGAGCCTTTGGATGTGCTGGAGGATATAGACGGGCAGAGCCGTCTGGTGATTTACCCTACCATTCATGTGGTGCTGATGGGGGAAGATGTGCGGGAGCTGATTGGAACCTACGGAGAGGAGGGGGAGGAAGATGACGAATCCGGGCTTTGAGGCCCTTTCCCGGATCTGCCTGAACAACTGGCATTATATAAAACACAGGACCCTGTCTTTTCATGAGGGAGTGAACTTTTTCACAGGCCATTCGGGAAGCGGCAAATCCACGGTAATTGATGCCATGCAGATTGTGCTGTATGCCAACACAGACGGCAGGGGATTTTTTAACAAGGCGGCAGCAGATGACTCGGACCGGAGTCTGGTGGAATATCTGCGGGGAATGGTCAACATTGGGGAGGACAATCGGTTTTCTTATCTGCGGAATCAGAATTTTTCCAGCACGATTGTTCTGGAACTGCGTCGGACGGACACAGGAGAGTGTCAGTGCGTGGGCGTGTTTTTTGATGTGGAGACTGGAAATAATGAGGTATCCAGGATGTTTTTCTGGCATAAAGGGCAGCTTCCTTCCCACGAATACCGGGTGACAGACAAGGAGGCCAGCCGTCCCATGTCCATTGAGGAGGGAAAACGGTGGCTGTTAGACAACTTTTCCAAAGAAGACTGTTATTTCGGCTCTCACAATGAGCGGTTCCGGAGGCAGCTGTATGACATTTATCTGGGCGGACTGGATTCAGAGAAATTCCCTTTGCTGTTTAAGCGTGCCATTCCCTTTCGGATGAATATTAAGCTGGAGGATTTTGTAAAGGAATACATCTGTATGGAGCAGGACATCCATATTGAGGATATGCAGGCCAGTGTGATGGAATACGGACGGCTGCGCCAGAAGATTGAGGATACCTGCAAAGAGATTGAAAAGCTTCGGGAGATCTGCGGCCAGCACGGGGAAGTGATGAAGCTGGAGGAACGGCTGGAAGCATATCGGTATTATATAGAAAAGCTGGAGATTTTAAAGGGGCGGCAGGATATTTCCGAATGCCAGGAGCGGATTTTTGTGTTGGAGGAAAATGCCAGAAAGGCACAGGAGGAAGCGGAACGGCAGCAGGAGGAGTTAAATTCCCTGACTGAGGAGGGAGATGAGCTGCTGAAAAAGATTTCCATGACTGGATATGAACAGATGAAGGAGCAGCTGGCTTCTTTGAATGATCTCACTGAGCGTCTGGAGATCAGCCGGGGCCGGTGGGAGCAGACAGCCAACCGGCTGAAGCAGTGGGAGGAGGAGGACTGTGTTTCCAACCGGACCTTGTGGGACATAGAGGCATTTGCAAAAGGAGCCATCACAGAGGAGGAGCTAAAGCGGCTGAAGGAGGATCTTCAGGAGCTGCAAAAGGAAGCAGCAAAACAGCAGCAAAGCGCCCAGGGGGAGCTTCGGGAGCTGAAAAAGCGTCTGGATCAGGAAAAGGGAGAGTGGGAGCAGTTAAAGGCAGGGAACAAGGCATACCCTGTGGAGCTGGAGCAGGCCAGGACCTTTCTTCAGACTCAGCTGTACCGGGAGACTGGCAAAAGCGTGAATGTGGAAATTCTTGCGGATCTTCTGGAAATCCGGGATGAGAGCTGGCGCAATGCCATAGAGGGATATTTGGGCTACCAGAAGCTGTCTTTGATGGTGGAGCCAAAGTATGCCCGGGCAGCCTTAAAAATCTATGAGGGCATGGACCGGAAAAAGTTTTACCGCATAGCTGTGGTGGACACGGAAAAGGTGATGGCAGACAGCCAGCTGGCAGCGCCAGAGTCTCTGGCCGGGGAGGTGGAAGCCAAGCGGGATTATGCAAAGGCTTACATTGATTTTCTTCTTGGAAAGGTGATGAAGTGTGACAGTGCAGAGGAGCTGCGGAACCATAAAATCGCAGTGACCAGAGAGTGTGTTTCCTATCACAATTATCGGATTCAGCACATCAATCCGGCCTTATACACTGCTTCTGCTTATATTGGCAAGGCCAGCGTCCGCCAGAGAACCCGCCTTTTGGAGCAGTCCATGGAGCAGCTAAAGCAGTCCATGGGACCAAAGGAGGAGCAGATTCGGGAGGCCAAAAGGATTCTGGAGCTGGAGTATTTAACCCTGGACTGTGACGTATATCTGGAATGGAAGAGGGATATGGAGTCCTGCAAGGGAGAGATGGCCAAACGGGACAAGCTGAAGCAGAAGCTTCAGGAGCTTTTGTCGGAAAATGTAGAACAATGGAGGGAAAAAAGGGAAGAGATCTTAAAGGAGTGCGGCAGAAAGCAGGAGCAGCTGCGGCAGCAGCAAAGGCGGATGGATGATTTGGAACGGGAGGAAAAGCGGGAGCGGGAGCAGCTGGTGGAATTAAACGAGACGCTGACCGGGCGGGAGAAGCGTTTTGTCCTCCAGGACACCTTTGAGCAGGAGCTTTCAAAAATCCTGGAAGAAAAAGCCAATGTACGGTATGATGTCCTTGGAAGCCAGATGGCAGGCAGGCTGGGGAAAACGCTGGAAAAGCAGGAGCAGGAGAAAAACCGTCTGGTAGAACTGCGGACAGAGTATTTGAAATCTTACCCCAACCGGAATTTTTCTCCCACCTCCATGGAAAATCAAGAATACCAGCAGTTGTTTGATCACTTAAATGATGACCGGCTGGAGGAATTTCGGGTGCGGGCAGCAGAACAGGCCCGGACCGCCATGGAGCATTTTAAAGATGACTTTATGTATAAAATCCGGAGTGCCATCAAGGAGGCCATGCAGCGGAAGGATGAGCTGAACCGGATCATCAGCAGACTGGATTTCGGGAAGGATAAATACCAGTTTTATATTGGAAGAAACAAGGGGGCGGACGGCCAGTATTATGACATGTTTATGGACGAGGCCCTGGAGATCAATCCTTCGGATCTGGATATTGTGCCGGACAATCAGCTGAATCTGTTTACCATGGAGCATGAAAATCATTATGGAGCCATGATCCAGGAGCTGATCCGCATTTTTATCCCTCCGGAAAATGCCACTGGGGCAGAGTTGGAGGAGGCAAGGCGCAATATGGATAAATATGCAGATTACCGAACCTACCTGTCCTTTGACATGCAGCAGCTGATTCAAAATGAGGATGAGGTGATCCGGATTCGCTTAAGCAAGATGATCCGCAAAAATTCCGGCGGGGAGGGGCAGAATCCTCTTTATGTGGCTTTGCTGGCCAGCTTTGCCCAGGCTTATAAGATTGACCGGAAGCCGGGAAGTTTTAAGAATCCCACAATCCGGCTGGTGGTGTTGGATGAGGCGTTTTCCAAAATGGATGGGGAAAAGGTGGCAAGCTGCATTCAGCTGATCCGGGGACTGGGCTTTCAGGCCTTGATCAGCGCCACCAATGACAAAATTCAGAATTACCTGGAGTCAGTGGACAAGATTTTTGTGTTTGCCAATCCCAATAAACGGGCGATTTCCATTCAGGAGTTTGAGAAGATGGAGTTTGGGGAGCTGAAGGAGGAAGGATAGGGGAAGCATGTTGTTATGGAGCATCAGGCATCTTCTTGTCTGTCTTTGACGGATCAGAAGCATCAGGCGTTCGCCTGATGTGGAAAAAGGAATAAATAGAAATGATACTTTCTTTTTTCAGACAGATTTGATAAAATAATAACATCCTTGTATTGGGAAAATATTTTTGTAAGGAGAGAGGTTATTTTTATGGCAAACAGGATAGTGTTAAATGAGACGTCTTATCATGGAGCAGGAGCTGTACGGGAGATTCCGGGGGAGGTGAAGGCAAGGGGCTTTCAGAAGGCATTTGTGTGTTCAGATCCGGATCTGCTGAAATTCGGTGTGACCAAAAAGGTGACAGATGTGCTGGAGGAGGCGGGGCTGGCCTATGAGATTTATTCGGATATCAAACCGAACCCCACCATTGAGAATGTCCAGTCCGGCGTGGCTTCTTTTCAGGCTTCCGGGGCAGATTATATCATTGCCATTGGAGGCGGTTCTTCTATGGACACGGCCAAGGCAGTAGGCATTATTATTGCCAATCCGGAATTTGCGGATGTAAGAAGCCTGGAAGGAGTGGCACCCACCAAAAAGCCCAGTGTTCCCATCATTGCGGTACCCACCACAGCAGGTACTGCTGCAGAAGTGACCATCAATTATGTGATTACGGATGTGGAGAAAAAGCGCAAATTTGTATGTGTGGATGTTCATGATATTCCGGTGCTTGCAGTGATTGATCCGGATATGATGTCCAGTATGCCAAAGGGCCTGACTGCAGCCACAGGCATGGATGCCCTGACCCATGCAATCGAGGGTTACATAACAAAAGGCGCCTGGGAGATGACGGATATGTTCCATTTAAAGGCCATTGAGATCATTTCCAAAAATCTCCGGGGAGCAGTGGATAACACTCCGGAGGGGAGAGAGGGCATGGCTTTGGGACAGTATGTGGCAGGCATGGGCTTTTCCAATGTGGGACTGGGAATCGTCCATTCCATGGCTCATTCTCTGGGAGCTGTATATGACACTCCTCATGGGGTGGGCAATGCCATTCTGCTGCCTACAGTTATGGAGTACAATGCTCCCTGCACTGGGGAGAAATACCGGGAGATTGCCAGAGCCATGGGTGTGTTGAATGTGGATGCCATGACTCAGGAGGAATACCGGAGGGCAGCTGTGGACGCGGTGAAGCAGCTTTCCAGGGATGTAGGGATACCGGCGGATCTGAAGGAGATCGTCAAGGAGGAGGATCTGGACTTTTTGTCTGAGTCTGCATTTGCAGATGCCTGCCGTCCGGGAAATCCCCGGGATACATCCGTGGAGGAGATCAGGGGGCTGTATCAGTCTTTGATGTGATACCTGTCTTTGACGGAAATGGAAGCGATTATAACAGGCAAAGGAGAATCCATATGAAACAGGATATGATAGTTGTTCTGGACCTTGGAAGCACGGAAAATACAGTAGTTGCCAGACAGATTCGGGATATGGGGGTATACAGCGAGATTCATCCCCATGATATTACAGCGGAACAGTTAAGCAGCATGGAAAATGTAAAGGGAATTATACTGAACGGCGGGCCGAACCGGGTGGTGGATGGAGCAGCAGTGGAGGTGGATTCTGCTCTTTATGACTGGGGCTGTCCGATTCTTTCCATAGACCATCCTACTGCCAAATGTGAGAAGCAGCTGAAGGCGCTTCCTGATGAGGCAGAGCTTCGGCAGTTTGTGTTTGAAACCTGTAAGGCCTCGGCAAACTGGAATATGAAGAATTTTATTGAGGATCAGGTGGAGGCAGTCAGAAAGCAGGTGGGGGACAGAAGGGTTTTGCTGGCTCTTTCCGGCGGCGTGGATTCTTCTGTGGTGGCGGCTCTTTTGATCAAGGCAATCGGACAGCAGCTGGTGTGTGTCCATGTGAATCATGGCCTTATGAGAAAAAATGAGTCTGAGAGCGTGGTGGAGGTGTTTCAAAACCAGCTTCATGCCAATCTGATTTATGTGGATGCAACTGAGCGTTTCCTTGGAAAGCTGGAGAATGTGGCAGATCCGGAGCAGAAGCGCAAAATAATTGGCAGCGAATTTATCCGGGTGTTTGAGGAGGAAGCCAGAAAGCTGGAGGGAATCGATTTCCTGGGCCAGGGAACCATTTATCCGGATATCATTGAAAGCGGCACCAAAACTGCAAAGATGGTGAAATCTCACCACAATGTAGGCGGATTGCCAGAGGATCTGAAGTTTGAGCTGGTGGAGCCGTTAAAGCAGCTGTTTAAAGATGAGGTGCGGGCCTGCGGCGTGGAATTAGGACTGCCGCCTCACATGGTTTACCGCCAGCCATTCCCCGGACCAGGGCTGGGGGTCCGCTGCCTGGGGGCGATTACCAGAGACCGGCTGGAGGCTGTGCGG
>CATLIJ010000149.1 GCA_949948825.1 uncultured Clostridiaceae bacterium | reverse complement strand
TAACTTAAAAGATTTCCGTCTGGAGATGGGGGAGAGGGAGGTTTCTCTTTCCATTGGCTCCAATCATTGGGAGGATATGGAGCCGGAATTTTTCCAAATGACCGGGGCCAAGGAGGCGGAGATCAAACTGCTTCATGCGGTGATCTGGCTGTCTCTCACTACCTATGCATGGCAGGATTATGACTCGATTTGCGGAGCCTTTTACAATGGATTATATTATCTGGAGGATGTGTTATGATATCGTATTTTGAAAAACAGCTGACGGAATTGGACCACTCTCTTCATTCTTTGGATACAGAGGTTTTTGGAAAGCTGGTGAAAGAATCGGTGGGAGTATTGGAGGCGGGGCATAAGGTGATTGTGTCCGGTCTTGGGAAAAATGTTCCCATCTGTGAGAAGTTTGTAGGGTCTATGGTTTCCATGGGACTGGATGCCTATTTTCTCCATACCAATTCTGCGGTCCATGGGGATATGGGGTTAGTGAAGGACGGGGATCTGGTGATTCTGCTGACCAAAAGCGGGGAGACCTCTGAGTCTGTGTATCTGGCAGAGCTTTTAAAGAAGCGGGACATTCATCTGTGGCTTTTGACCTTTGTGAAGGAAAGTACCCTGACCAAAGAGATTCCCAACCATCTGGTGCTGGATTTGGACCATGAGGGGGATTTGTGGAATATTATGCCGAATAATTCCACCACCATGAACCTGATTGTGCTTCAGGGACTGGCCATGATGATTGCTCGGGAGATGAATCTGGAGATTGGCCAGTTTAAGAGAAACCATCCAGGCGGCCATATCGGGGAAGTGCTGGGCCATGTTTAGGAGTGTATTGCATATCTTTCATGGGGCTTTTTTATGGCAGGTTCTTCGGGCAAGGTTTGGGGTAACAGAGCAGAAGGTGGTCCTGTTTTTGATGGGAGATAACCAGAAGCTTGATGAATACGCTTTGATTCATCTGAAGGATTTTATGGATCGAAAGTATGCCAAAGGAGCTGTCCTTTTTCTGAAGGATAAAAGGGATTATGGACGTTTCAAAAGGGTGAAACTGCCGGAGGGAGTGAAATTCTGCCTGTATCCAGTGAGGAAAATTCAGATTTTGTATGATTATTACTCGTTCCACAGGTTTTCCGATAAGATTTTGTTTACTTATACAGACAGTCCCAAGGGAAACGAGTTGGGAAGGCTGCTGAGGGAGACTGAGATTGACGAGGAAGAGGCAGTATGCCTGGGACTTTACCGTCTGCGGAGTGTTCCGGGAAGGAAGGACAGGGGGTAGAGGAGAAGGGAAATGTTTGATTATAAACTGGCACAGGTGGAAAAAAGGATAGGCCGGCTGGTGAAAAAGGGGATGCTTCACAGCCGGAAACTTTATGTGTTTGGCGTAAGTGAAAATACCAGGCAGATCATACAGATTCTGCGGTCTTACGGACTGGAGCCGGAGCATGTTTTGGATAATGACAAAAGGAAACAAAACACTTACTGTTGTGGAATTCTGGTGATTCCGGTTGAGGAGATTCCGGATATTGGAAATGAGAAAAACCGGTTTCTCATTTATTCTGCCTATTGGACGGAAATGACAGCCCAGCTACGGGAACAGGGTGTGAAAAAGAGTCAGATTCATATGCTGTACCGGGATGAATCTTTGGGAAACTGTTTGTATTATGCCGCTATGGGGAAGCGGCTCCATGAGAGATTAAAGAAAAAGTATGGGGATATTCGGATTTTCCTTTGTCCTTATACAGGGACCGGGGATATCTATTTGATTGGAACCTTCTGGAAGCAGTATATGGAAAGAAATCCGTTGGAGGATTATGTTTTTGTGGTGATCAGCAAGGCATGTGAGAAGGCAGCCATGCTTTTTGACATAAAAAATATTGAAGTTTTGCAGAAAAAGATGGAGAGCTGTTACCTGATTCAGTATTTTATGCTGTGTCCGGACAAGGTCAATCTGAAAATATTAAATGATTCCTGGGCTCAGATTCATACCAATCCATTGGAGTGGTTCCGTGGATATAAGGGGTTGGAGTTTACGCCATTATTCCGGAAGTTTGTTTTTGATTTGCCGGAGGAGGCAAAGCCAGAGCATCCGGTTTTCAGGGATGTGAGGGAGGAGCTGAAAGGGACGTTTGAGGAGCTTGAATTAAAGGAAGGGCATACAGTCATTCTATCTCCTTACTCCAACACTCTGGCGGATCTGCCGGATCGCTTCTGGAATCAGCTGGCAGGAAGATTAAAGGAAATGGGTTTTGCGGTTTGTACCAACAGCAGCAAAGATACCGAGCCAGCAGTAAAGGGAACCATACCCGTGTTTTTTCCCTTAAATACAGCGCCCCAGTGGGTGGAGATGGCCGGGTATTTTATTGGGGTGAGAAGCGGATTTTGCGATGTAATCAGCGGAGCAAGGGCGAAGAAAGTGATCTTATATGGAGCTCACGACCGTTTTTTTAATGCCAGTTCCTTTGAATATTTTAATTTAAAGGATATGGGGCTGTGTGAGGATGCGGCGGAGATAGAGTTTGAGAGCGGAGACGAGAAATTGATTGAAAAAGTAATCGATCAATTAGGAGAAGAGCATGGTATCTGTAATTATTCCGGTATATAATACGGAACCTTTTCTGGAAGAATGTTTGAAGTCAGTGACAAGCCAGACCTATGAAGATCTTGAAATTATTGTGATAAATGACGGATCTACAGACGGATCGGGAGAAATATGCAAAAGATGGAAGAAAAAGGATTCCCGGATTTGCTATATGGAAAAGGAAAACCAGGGACAAGGCGCAGCGCGGAATTTGGGAGTAACGCTTGCAACAGGAGATTATATTATTTTTGTAGATTCGGATGATTATGTAGATAAACAGTTGGTTGAAAAGGTATATAATAGGATTTCCAGAGAGAAGGCAGATCTATGTGTATATGCCAATTATAGCGTGGGAACTGAGAAAAGAAGAGCATTGTTGGACTTTAAACTTTTCCATGGAAATAGTACGCAAGATAATAAAGGATTGTTAGGGAATATGATTCCTATTTTATGCAATAAGATGTTTGCAAAAGAATTAATAAAAAATTCTGGTATAACAATGAGTAACCGTATGTGTGAGGATTTGGTCTTTAATGCCAGATTATATGTAAGGGCTAAAAGGATTTGCATGTTGGATGAACCTTTATACTATTACCGATATAATCGTGAAGGAAATATGACCACAAAATATGACCGCTATTTCGAAGTAGAAGAAAGCATGAATGAATTAAATGAAAGCTTTCAAAGAGATGGTATTTTTGACCTTAATTGGCCAGGATTATATGAACTGTCTTTTAATATGTTAAAAGATATTTTATTGCGAATTAACAAACGGACAGATCTGAATTTACCAGAAAAAATCAGAGCAAATTATCCTGTTTTTTGGAAAAAATACAGGAATTTTCTGGACCGATGGTTTTCTTCTTATGTAGATACCAAAATGCAACAAAAAAATTATTTGTTGATTGGAAGTTATAGCTTACGGGTATTAATTCGGGTTTTGTTGTTGAATGAGGAATATTTGCGGAAAGATTATGGTTCCAGCAGCATAGTCAGCATAATGTCAGACAGCGGTGGAAAGGTTATACCATGGAAATCCTATGAGTTTAAAAATGAATATCGGAAGAGATGTGTGGAACAGGATATAAAAAAGTCTTTTCAGCACAAAACACAATGGGAAGGATTTGATTATATTGTAGTGGATTTGCTGGAGGAAACCGCAGATTTGATTGAAATTCAAGACGGATGTTATATTACAGATTCAGAGTTTTTTCAGGAGGTGTGTGGAAGACAATTCGGTTCCTATAATAAAATCCCCTTTTTATGTGAGAAAAGAAGAGAGCTGTTTATTCAATCCGTAAATCGTTTTGCAGAGAAAATAAAAGAGTTTGGTATTCCGGTTATTGTGGTGAAAAATTTTCTGTGTGAAAGACATAGCATTTATTATGATACATTTACCGATTATAAAAATGCGGAGCAGATACGAAAAACCAACTGTGAGCTGGAGTGGTGTTACAATCAGTTGATGGATTGTTTATCAGACAGGCTTGAGGCAGATGTAGTTGTGGCGGATGCCTTTGGGTTTGAGGAACTTATGTTTACTCATAGCGATTTTCCTTTTGGGCGTCAGCCAAAATATTATAATAATGGGTATTATCAAAGGATGGCGATTCGTATTGGCGAGTGCGTGCATCATAAGAAGGCAGGAGGTGTGTACAGGAATGATGCCGGAGCATGTGTGTAGACCGAAGGAGATAGATTCTGTGTCTATGTATGGAACTATAGGGAAAGACAGTTTGGCATGTGAGAATTTCAGTGGAGATGAAAACGAGATTTCATGGAAAAGAGTGCTGTTAGAAGAGCTGGAGCAGGATATAGAGAAGTATGATAAGATCATTTTGGTATGGGAAAAAGGAGCGGCTGCCAGACGGTGGTTGGAAGCTTTTTACAAATCAGAGGCAGTAAAGCAAACAAAAAAGAAAATCCTGGTGCTGTCTGTGATTGATATGCCGGAAAAGTCAAAGAAGCAAGGGAAAGCGGAGGGATTTTCTTGTTTGGACAAATCGAATGGGAGTTTTTCCCATACTTTCTTTCCGAATCTCAATTTTCAAACGATTTCAGAAGAAAAAGCTGCAGAGCTTTCTAAATTGCATCATATGTATGAATTTTCGGACCGATTCCTGTCCATTCCGGAGACCGATACCTATGGAGGATTGTTTAATTTTGTGGATACCGGGCTTTTGCAGATGAATGAGGTGTGGGAGGCATTGCTGCACTGAGATTGAAATGAGAAAATAGGTATGAGTCAGGAAAATGCTCCTTTATAAAGAGGAGATGGATGATATCTTAGAATTTGGAAGTTTGATATTTGAGGCGGTGATACAAAGTCATGGATCAACATTTTTATAAAGAAATGGTGGAAAATCTGGAACAGTTAATCGGGGAAAATGCCATTCAGGGAAAAAAGATTTACCTGTTTGGCCACTGCAATGCTACCGAGGAGCTGGCCAATCTTCTTTTGGAAAAGGGATTTTTGGTGGAAGGGATTTTGGATAATAATGAGGCAAAGCACGGAAATCAGTACCAGGGGATTGAGATTCAGCCCCCTTTGATGATTCTAAAGGAGGAGCCGGAAGAAACCTTGGTGTGCATTGTGGCGCGGGCTTATGCGGCCATGGCAGCTCAGCTGAAGCGGATTGGGTATAAAGGGATGGTGCGTAAGCTGGTGGATTACAATACTTATGCAGAGTATTCTCTTTCGCCGGATACCATCAGCCGGAAACGGGAGCGGGCAGGCAGGGGAAGCTTGTTGCTGAAGGAGATGGAAGACCGGTATCCAGGCTGTTTTAAAATTTTGTGTCCCTTTTCTGCGTTGGGGGATATTTATTTTATGATGTCTTATCTGCCTTACTTTCTGGAGAAAAGGGAGATTGAAAACTGGGTGGTGGGAGTCATTGGGGATGCCTGCGGCCAGGTGGCCCGTTTGTTTGGGGCTGAGCATGTGGAGATTTTGACTCAGAAGGATATGGATGAGATGATCCAGGCAGCCTTGTATACTGGGGATGAAAATACATTCATTCCCCATCAGGACAGGCCTTATGTGGTGAATCTGTCGAAAGCATTGTATATCAAGAGAATCCCATTGGAACAGATTTATTGTTGCGGGGTGTTTGGCCTGCCGCCTTCCACAAAGCCGGTTTTGCCAAGCAGGCTGGGTGTTTATGGAGGATTGGAGGAGATAAAGAAGGGAAAATCCGTGATTTTTTCTCCTTATGCCAAGTCTGTGACTGCCTTAAAGAAGGAGATCTGGGAGGAGATTGTGGGGGATTTTCAGAGCCGGGGATATGATTGTTATACGAATGTGATTGGGGAGGAGGAGCCGCTGGAGGGAACTTTGGGAATCAGTCCGGCTATTGGTGAGGTGCAGTCCGTGGTGGAGTGGGCAGGGACTTTTGTGGGGATTCGAAGCGGTCTTTGTGATGTGATCCGGGAGGCATCGTGCCGGAAGGTGGCTCTTTATCCGGATTATAATTATTGTGATACCCAGTGGAAAGCCATTGAGATGTATGGGCTGAAGGGATGGGAGAATGTGGTGGTGGGGGAAGGGTTTCGGTGGGAGGATGTTGGGCGCAAGGATGTTTAAAAACAGAATTTTTGTGTGAAATTTCGGAGCGCAGAGCTTTTTTGAGAGGCTTTTGTAAGGACGTTTTCGTGTCAGAATCCCTGGCAGAGGGCGTCTTTTCTCCGATATTAGCTATTTGGCAGAAGACGTTTTGTGTGGGGATGTTTGGCGGAGAATGTTCCATGTCAAAAGGTTGGACATGAAGATGTTAGGCAGAAAGATTTTAGGTAAAGGAGAGAAGGATGGAGAGGATGGTTTTGTCTATGCTTCCAAAGACCTGGATTTTGGATTTGGATGGGACGATTGTAAAGCATAATGGGTACAAACTGGATGGAAGGGATACGCTGTTAGCTGGGGCGAAAGAATATCTGGATGAGCTGC
>CATLIJ010000148.1 GCA_949948825.1 uncultured Clostridiaceae bacterium | reverse complement strand
TGGGAGAGCATTCCATTGTGGAGATTGCCCAGGCTTGGGATGCAGGACTGGAAGTTAGGCAGATTACCTTTGTAGACGGCACGGTTTACCGGACCCGAAATCTGGACGAAGTGCAGGATTATGAGCTGCTGCCAGATTACGAGGAGATGAAAAAGGATAAAAGAGTTTACGCCAGAAGCTTTGGAATACAGACCAGAAACACGGACCCTTTTACCGGAAAACGGCTGGTGGAGCCTTATGGGGGCAGAAGCTACATGGAGTATGTGGTGCAGAATCCCCCGTCCAGACCATTGTCCACACAGGAGATGGATGATGTCTATGGCCTTCCCTATATGCGCGGTTATCATCCCTCCTATAAAGCTTTGGGCGGAGTGCCTGCTGTGAAAGAGATTCAGTTCAGCCTGATCAGCAGCCGGGGATGCTTTGGGGCGTGCAGCTTCTGCGCACTGACCTTTCATCAGGGAAGGATCATCCAGGCAAGAAGCCATGAGTCTCTGGTGGAGGAGGGAAAAAAGCTGACCGAAGATCCGGAGTTTAAAGGATATATTCATGATGTGGGAGGCCCCACAGCCAATTTCCGTTTTCCGGCCTGTGAAAAGCAGAAGGAAAAAGGAGCCTGTCCGGGAAAGCAATGTCTGTATCCAAAGCCCTGCAGAAATCTTCAGGCAGACCATAAGGATTATATCCGTCTTCTTCGGAAATTAAGAGCTTTGCCTAAGGTGAAAAAGGTGTTTATCCGTTCCGGAATCCGGTTTGATTATGTGCTGGCAGATTCCAGCCGGGACTTTCTGCGGGAACTTTGTGAGCATCATGTGAGCGGGCAGCTGAAGGTGGCTCCGGAGCATGTGTCAGATGCAGTGCTTTCCTTTATGGGGAAACCGAAAAATCAGGTATACCGGCAGTTTGTCCAGGAATATCAGGCCATGAACCGGCGGCTGGGCAAGGACCAGTATCTGGTTCCCTATCTGATGTCCTCCCATCCGGGCTCCACCTTAAAAGAGGCAGTGGAGCTGGCAGAGTATCTGCGGGATTGGGGCTATATGCCAGAGCAGGTTCAGGACTTTTATCCCACTCCGTCCACCATCTCCACCTGTATGTATTATACTGGTCTGGACCCCCGGACCATGGAAAAGGTGTATGTGCCGGTAAATCCTCACGAAAAGGCCATGCAGCGGGCATTGATTCAATACCGGGAACCAAAAAATTATGATTTGGTGGCAGAGGCGCTGCGAAAGGCAGGACGGACGGATCTCATTGGGTTTGGGAAAAATTGTCTGATTCCTCCAAGGAAAATGGAGAAAAAGACGTCTTTCCGGAAGGGGAAGCCAGAGGAAAAGAAAAAGAAACAAAAGCACGGGAGATGATTTCTTCCCGTGGAATTATGGAGAAGTGGCGGAACAGGAAGACGCGCTGTAATTGAAAATATATATCATGTATTGTGATATTGACAGCAAACATTTCATATCCAGGACAGTTTATTGATGGTTCGAATCCATCCTTCTCCAGCAGCAGGGTATCCGCCCTGCTTTTGAGTGAGGTAGCTTTAGTTGGCAGAGCACAAAAACAAGAATCCTGTTTGTGATTCTTACAGCAATCCATCTGTTGTCGGAGGTTCGATTCCTTCCCTCACTCATAAGGAAATCCTCAGAAAGAAGGGATAAAATGAATTTTGCAGATGCAATGAGAAAGGAAGAAAGATTTACCCGGACAGAAAACGGCGCTGTGGCGCTGAATACCAGCAGTGACGCACGGCTGGATCTTTTCAGTACAATCGGTTCTCTGCGGGAAGCAGAGGATAACCGAATCCACACGCTGTTTTGGGAGGCATACCGGCAGGAACCATTGTCAGCTGTGAAAATTTTATTTTATGCCAGAGACATCCGAGAGGGGCTGGGGGAGAGACAGACCTTTCGCACAATCTTAAGATATGCTGCGGATCACTGTCCGGAGGCAATCCGGCCCAATCTGAAACAGATCGGAGTGTTTGGAAGATATGATGATCTGTATACTTTGATTGGCACTCGTCTGGAGAGTGATATGTGGGCTGTTATGAAAAAGCAGTTTGAGGAAGATCTTGCCAATCTGCATCAGGGGAATGAGATTTCTCTTTTGGCCAAATGGATTAAGACAGCAGATGCAAGTTCAGCCAAAACCCGGAGACTGGGTATTTTGACGGCACAGCGTTTGGGCTATTCGGTTTACAATTTTAAGAGAATTGTCCGCAGTATGAGAAAGCAGATTGATGTGGTGGAGGCAAGGATGTGTGCTGGTCAGTGGGATCAGATTTCTTATCCGGCAGTTCCCAGCCGCGCAATGAAAATTTATCACAAAGCTTTTGGGCGTCATGATCCGGCGGGCTATGAAGCCTATCTGGACTCTGTGGAAAAAGGAGAGGCAAAGATCAATGCCAGCGTTTTATATCCCTATGATATTGTGGAACCCTATCTGTTTCGGCGAAGCGGAGAGAACCGGACACTGGAAGCGCAGTGGAGGGCATTGCCAGATTATGTGGAAAAGGGTGTCAATGTGCTGGTGATGGCAGATACCTCCGGCTCTATGAGAGGCAGGCCGATGGCTACCTCTGTGGGACTTGCCATTTACTTTTCTGAGAGAAATGTGGGTGCATACCATAATCTGTTTATGACCTTCACAAGCAGCCCGTCTATTATCCAGGTGAAAGGAAATACTCTATATGAGAAAGTGCTGAATACCATGAAAGCGCCGTGGGGAATGAGCACGAATTTGAAGGCAGCCTTTGATCTGGTGCTGGAACTTGCTGTCAGGAATCATGTGCCGCCGGAGGAGATGCCAGAGGCGATTGTGGTTATTTCCGATATGGAAATCGATGCATGCGGAGACCGCCAATGGAGCTTTTATGATAACATGAAGGAGCAGTTTGCAGAGAAAGGCTATAGGATTCCTGACATCATCTTTTGGAATGTGAACAGCAGACATAATGTGTTTCATGCTGACAAGAGCCGGGAGGGCGTGCAGCTTGCCAGCGGACAGTCTGTGACAGTTTTTAAACAGATTTTGGAGAGTCTTGGCTATAATCCGGTTGAGGCGATGGAAAAGGTAATTCACTCCAAACGATATGAGTGCATTACTGTAGAGGGAAAGGCAGGAAAAGGATCATGAATATTGCAATTGTCACCGGAGCCTCTTCCGGCATGGGGCGGGAAGCGGTAATCCAGATCGGGGACCGGTTTGGGAAAAAGAAAATCCAGGAAATATGGGTGATTGCCAGACGGTCCGACCGGCTGGAGGAGCTAAGAAGCCAGGTTCCGGTTCCTCTTCGGATTCTTCCTTTGGATTTAACCAGGGAAAATTCTTTGGATGTCCTGAAACGGGAGTTAAAGGAAAGAGCGCCCAGGGTGAAAATTCTGATCAATGCAGCTGGATATGGAAGCTTGGGAAATGTGGGAGATTCCGGGCTTTTTGAGGAAACCGGCATGGTGCGTTTAAACTGTGAGGCTCTGTGCGGCGTTACCCATGTGGTTCTGCCTTTTATGACAGACCACGGAAGAATCCTCTTGCTGGCTTCTTCCGCAGGGTTTCTGCCTCAGCCCGGATTTGCTGTCTATGCAGCTACAAAGGCATTTGTAATCAGCTTTGGGCGGGCTCTGAACCGGGAATTGAAGCCCAGAGACATTGTGGTGACTTCCGTCTGTCCAGGTCCGGTGAAAACCGAATTTTTTGACCGGGAAGGAATGGCAGGAGATTTTCCGTTTTATAAAAAGCTTGTCATGGCTGATCCCAAAAAGGTGGTAAAAAAAGCCCTTAGGGACAGCATGATGGGAAAAGAATTTTCTGTGTATGGGCTGGGGATGAAAGGCTTCTTTCTTTTGTCCAAGCTCCTTCCCCATGGGCTGCTTTTGCAGCTTGAGGAAAGAATGTCTGATTCAGGCCAATCCAAGTCTGGTAATGAAACGCATGAGGCGAAGGAAAATGCAAGGCTCAATGAAAAATCAGAGATGACGGAAAAGCATGGGGTAAATGAGAAAACAAAAATCAATCCGAAAGCAGAGGCTTTGGAATGAAGCGGGAAAAAGGCCAGTATGGATACCGGGATAAGATGAGAAAGATCCGTCTGGCCATAACCCTTGTGCTTGTGGCGGCAATTCTTGCCCAGTTAGGAGCCAGGTGGTTTACGGACAATCAGGCAGCAAAAAATATTTTGACGGTCATGGCTATTCTGACTGTGCTTCCCATGGCAAATATGGCATCTCCCCTTTTGGCATCCTGGCGATACCGGACGCCGCCCAGGGAATTTTATGAGAAGGTTTTTCCTTTTGAAGAAAAATGCAGGATTCTTTACGATTTGGTTCTTACCACAAAAGAGTTTGTACTTCCCATGGATGCTATTGCAGTACATCCTCAGGGAGTGTATGCTTACTGCACTGCAAAGAAGAAAAAGCCAGGGGAAGCGGAAAAAGCTTTGAACGAGCTTTTTAAAGCCAGCCGTCTGGAGCCGAATATCCGGATTTTGTGGGATGAGAAAAGCTTCTTAAAAAGGCTGGACAGCTTAAAGCCCGCAGATGGGGAGGAGGATGGGGTGGTTGGATACGAGGTGGATGTGCTGAAGAGTCTGTCCATGTGAGAAACAGATAGAATCAAGGAAGGCTTTTGTTACTTGTTATGATTTTTTATAACCAATGGCGCTATGTATCCAGAAGGACCGGACAGCGTTATTGGTTAATTTTAGTTAAAGAAAAGTTTGTGTTTTGGTAGAAAAAGAAACCGCTCTATGGTATGATAGCCAATGGAGCTGTTTCGGATGAAAGCAATGAAAAGTGGAAGGAATCATGAAAGGTGAACAGCAGTATGGCGCTGGAAAACAAATGGAATATAACAAATTCTACAGAACTTGCATGGATGGAAGAAAAAATCAGCAAGACAAAAGCTGGCCAGCTTTTTGAAAGTGACAGGATTTCTCAATTAAAGCCAGGTACTTTGGAAAGCCTTTTTTATATACACAAATATTTGTTTGATGAGATTTATGACCGGGAAGTATACAGGAAGGGAATTGATTATAGTTATTCCTATGAAGGCTACACTGCCTATCGGACGGAAGAACTTTAACAGCTTCTTTCCATCCGTTTTCAGGGCAGAGGTATGGGATTTTGGAGGAAATGGGACATGAGGTGTATTACAATCGGAGACAGGGAAGCCGGACAGCGAATGGATAAGCTTTTGGGAAAATATCTCAATCTGGCGGGAAAGGGTTTTCTTTACAAAATGATGCGAAAGAAAAATATTATCCTGAACGGAAAAAAGTGCGACGGCTCGGAAAGGCTGCAGGCAGGAGATGAGATTCAGTTGTTTCTGGCGGAGGAGACGATTGAAAAATTCTCCAGGATTCCGGCTGGAGCCCAAAAGAGAAAAACCGCAGAAGGAAGGAAAACACCTCTGGATATTATATATGAGGATGAGCAGATTCTTTTGATTAACAAACCAGCAGGAATGCTGTCTCAAAAGGCAAGGGACACAGATGTTTCTCTGGTGGAATATGTGCAGGAATATCTGCTGTCTTCCGGGCAGATGACCAGGGAGGAGCTGCACTGTTTCCATCCGGCTGTGTGCAACCGGCTGGACCGGAACACCAGCGGTCTGGTGGCAGCCGGAAAGACTCTGACTGGTCTTAAGGAGCTGTCAGGGATGCTGCAGGACCGCTCTCTTCACAAGTACTATCTTTGCGTGGTTTGGGGGATTGTGAAGGAGAAGAAAAGGGTGGAGGGGCATTTGGTTAAGGAGGAAAAGACCAACCAGGTACAGGTGCTTCCCAAAGGGGAGGAGGGAGCTTGGATTTGTACGGAATATGAGCCTCTGGAATATCGGGATGGATATACCTTGCTGAAGGTACTTTTAGTTACAGGCAGAACCCATCAGATCCGGGTCCATTTGTCTTCTATGGGACATCCTATTGCAGGAGATTACAAATATGGGGACCCGGCGGTGAATCAGGCGGTAAAGGAAAAATATGGGGTGCGTTCTCAGCTGCTGCATGCCTTTCAGATGGTATTTCCAAAAACAATGGGGCCAATGGAAAAGCTTAGCCAAAGGACTTTTACCGCTCCCCCGCCAAAAGAGTTTGTCCGGATGTTTGGAGAGAGACCTTTTGAAGCAGCGGCAATGACGCAAAAACAGGGTGAGGAAAGAGAAAGAAATGAAAAAGAATAAGTGGAAGGAAGCTGCAGATGCAGCAATGGACGCGGCAGGGCGTCTTCATTTGCTGCTGCTGCGTTTTCTCACAGCTGGACTGACCATCTTTTTGATTTGCGTGCCAGTGACTGGAATTTGGATGATTTCCAACATGCGGCGTTATTCTGCCTTTTCTGATTTTTTGGGATATATCCGCCATGGGGCGTCCATGCTTTCACTGACGTGTTTTCTTCGGTCTTATATGGGAATGTTTCTGACGCTTTTGTGGCTTTGCCTTGTATGTCGGCGTCTTCGGATTGCCAAAAGGCTGATCGTGTGGTGCCTGCTCTGGATTCCGGTGCTCAACTACGGTCTGGCGTT
>CATLIJ010000147.1 GCA_949948825.1 uncultured Clostridiaceae bacterium | reverse complement strand
GGTCTTGATCACCTTGCTGATTTCAAGGGAATGTGTTTCGATCTTGTTCATGGCATTCAGGAGGGCTTCCATATCGTTAAAGCAGACACCGATCTGCTGATGGGACTGTTCGTTTTCCTGCTTAGCCGTTTTGGCGTGAGAAGCAGTGGATTCCACCTGCTGGCTAACCTCCTGAATGGTAGCGGCCAGCTCCTCTACGGAAGATGCCTGCTGTGTAGCGCCCTGGGCCAGAGCCTGAGCGCCGCTGGACACCTGCTCTCCTCCTGCGTTAACCTGATCCGCGGCGGATTCGATCTTGGAGAGAGTCTCGCTCATGGAAACCTTCATATCCCTCATGGATTTCAGAATGTCAGCGTAATCGCCAATATAAGCCTCGCTGTGGCGGGTCATTACAGTAAAATTACCCTGGGCCAATTCCTGCATGCAGTAGCTGATATCACCGATCAGCACTTTAACAACTTCTGTCATGCTCCGCAAGTTATCTGCCATCTCTCCCAACTCATCCCGGGACTGGTATGTAATCTCCACATTCATATCGCCTTTACAAACCCGGGAAGCTACCTGACGCATCTCCTCCACAGGCTTTCGCACGCTGTCGCTCATGAAAAGAGCCAGGAAGACGCTGATCACTACCGCGGCTACAATCAAGGCAATCACAATCATATCCGCGATGCCGGCCAGCCGTTCTCCCTCCTCCACGTTGGCCAAAGCGTTGGATTCGGAGGTTTCACAGAGGCTGGTCAAAATGTCACGGCTGGAATCCATATAAGGCTTGTAGTTGGACTTGTATAACGCCAGCGCCTCATCGTCCTTCTGCTGTTTGGCCAGATCCAGGATCTGAGGCAGATAGCTGGACGCCTGGTTTAAGTTATTCTCCACTGTGGAGAGCTGGGAGCTTCCTCCGGAGGAGCCGGTAATCTTCTGCTCAATCTCCTTCAATCCATCCACCAGTGTATAGATGTAGTTAAAATCGCTCTGAGCATTGGCACAAGCTTCATCACTGTACTCTACAATGGACGAAAGAATATTGCCCCGGGCAGAGAACACAGTGCGGCGGGCATCCATAGCCAGGGACACGGTTTTAAACTGCAGATTATAAAACGTCTGCAGCCTTTGGCTTGACTGGCCAAGCATGACAATCGATGTAATACCCACAATGAGCAGTAAAAGCACAATAATAAAATAGGATATGAGCATTCGACTGCGGATCTTTAAGTTCTTAATCATTTGGTTCAACATTTCATAAACTCTCCTTTGTTAAATTTCATCCTCCTAAAAATAGTAAACGCATTTTTCATACTCACCCACTTCCGCTTCCCCTTGTTTGTAAACCCATTACATTACGTTCAGACACATTATCCTATATCCTCACCTCCCCCTTTCATACTTCCCTCTGTTCATTATACCTCAAAGTTTCACTTTTTTACAGACTGTTTTTATATTAAAGCTTAATTCAATCACTCTGTCCCTTGATCAATATGCAAATTCATTATAACATCAAACTCTATATTTGCCAAACACAATTACAAATC
Organism: uncultured Clostridiaceae bacterium; assembly: GCA_949948825.1. Taxonomy (GTDB): domain Bacteria; phylum Bacillota; class Clostridia; order Lachnospirales; family Lachnospiraceae; genus Brotaphodocola. The sequence goes on along the minus strand of CATLIJ010000147.1, from coordinate 4,990 downwards.
GAAATAAAAACAAAAACGGAGATAATGCAAGAAACCTATATATAGTTTCTTAACTTTATCTCCATTCTAATTTGCCTACCTGGAACACTCCATCTCCGCCCGCAGCTTTTCCAGCGCCTTCTTCTCAATCCTTGACACATAAGACCGGGAAATCCCCAGCGCCGACGCAATTTCCCGCTGGGTCCGGGGCTGTTTTCCAAACAGCCCGTACCGCATGCCAATCACTTCCTTTTCCTGTTCCTTCAGGCAGGACTGATACGCCTCATAAAGCTCTTTGATGTCCTGATCTAAAATCAGGTCCTCCAGCACCTCCTTGTTCTCCATCTCAATCACATCCACCAGGCTGACCGCCTCCCCGTCCTTGTCTACTCCGATGGGTTCATACAAGGACACTTCTCTGGTGTATTTTTTGCTGGCCCGCAGCAGCATAAGAATCTCATTTTCAATACACTTGGCAGCATATGTGGCAAGCCTGGACCCCCGGTCCATATGAAAACTGTTGACCGCCTTGATCAGTCCAATGGCCCCTACGGACAAAAGGTCTTCAGAATCATAATCCGTGTTCTGATATTTTTTGGCCACATGAGCCACCAGCCTCATATTCCGCTCGATTAAAATATTTCGTGCTTCCTGGTCGCCTTTTAAGCAGCGTTCCAGCCAGATCTTCTCCTCCCCAGGCGACAGGGGCTTTGGAAATGTCTTCAAAAAAAGCCACCTCAAAGCTTACTTACTATCAATGTATGCTTTGGCGGCTTGCCCTGTGTCGCAGGCCAATTTGTACTATTTTCCAAAGCAGTATTTTCTTTTTTGGATTCAAGCCGATATATCATTATAAGACTTCACAAAATCTTCACAATTTTCATGCAAAGGAGGTTGATCCCCATTATGAAGGTTACATCAGAAAGCAGACACCAGGAACTTCGGAACATTCAGCGTCCGTCTGCCCTCCCTCCAAAGGAAGCCGCAGACCATACAGAGTCTGCCAAAGACAGCAAAGCCAGCCTGGGAACCGAACCAGATCTGGATACCTTCAGCGACTCTTTAAAATCCCAGTCCTCCGATAATACTGAGAAATCCGGCGGGAACTTTAAGGCAAAATCCTCAGCACCTGATGACTCTGTAGGAGAGCTGGCTGCCATGCTTGCCAGAGCTGAGACAAGAATGGATGTGCAGCAGGTGGCCTCCAAGGCCATGCGTGCTCTGGCTAACTTAAAGATGTCAGCTGTTGCCAGCGAGGGAAAGGACGCCAAAAAGATTGCACAGATGATTAAACGGATGGAGAAGCTTATCAAGCGCATCCAGAAAAAGCTGCAGCACTTGGGAAAAGAAGAGCAGCTGGAGATCCGGCAGAAAAGAGCAGAAAAGGAAAAACAGGAACAAAAGGCAGAAGAGATCCGGAAGGAACTGAAGGCCAGAAGGAAAAAGCGGAAAAAGGACGAACAGGAATATGCAAAAAAGGAACTGGGAGAAGACGCCAAGAACGCAGTCAGCGAAGCTGTATCTGGCCTGACTGACGCGATCTCTGCCTCCTCACCCACTGCCAGTCTCACTGCCAGCGGCGCTCCGGCCTCTGTCCCGGAGCTTTCTTCCCTGACCGCAGATGCAGCAATGGCAGATGCTGGGTCCATTGATATATCTGTATAAAATGAATTGATTATACCAGTGCTCTGTCCAGACAGAAATCAAAGTTGCAAACCTTCTGGATGGAGTACCAGAAACCGGCCAAACATGCTCTCACACATTTGGCCGGTTCTATTCATTCTCCCCTGATTATAAAAAACTTTTATAGCAAACTCCCCTTACAGGCAAGCTTGACGCCTGTTTTCATCCATTTTTCCCCGCCCCGTAAATTGTAACTGATTCTTTCCTCTAAGACAGCTGCTCCAGCACCCAATTCACATCCTGGGTTGTCTTTAAGGTCTCCAGACGAACCGGGTCCTCCAAAAGGGAGCAGAGCTTGCTGAGCAAATCCAAATGCTCATCTCCGATTCCTGCAATACCAAACACCAGCTGGGCCTTTTCTGCCCCAAAATCAACCCCCTCCGGATACTGGAAGAACACAATACCCGTCTTCTTTACTGTACCCTTTGCCTGTGTGGTTCCATGGGGAATGGCAACTCCCATACCAATGTACGTGGAAACCAGCTTCTCCCTCTCCTGCATGGCAGCCACATACGTCTCATCCACATACCCAAGCTCCTTTAACAGCTCGCCGGCTGCCTGGATTGCCTCCTCCTTTGTCACCGGAGTCTGGGAAAGCCTGATGCCATCTGCTATGATCACCTGCTTTTTCACCGGAACCTCCGGGATATTGATATCGGTGTTCTCACCAGCTGGCTCTGTGGGAGCTGCCGGTGCATCTCCGGTGGTCAGTTCCACATAGAGGGCATCCAAAGCCGGATCTGCCAGGAAATTGCCAATGGTAATCAGCTGAGCCTTGGGAGCTGATTTCCTTGCCCGGTCTGCCAGAGTCGTCTGCACCACCGCAAGATCACAGTCAGATGGAATATTGTCCACAGAAGTATTAATCACCGTAATATCCGGACGGTTTACTTTAATGCGGTTGCGGAACTTTGTGGCGCCCATGGCAGAAGAACCCATGCCTGCATCGCAGGCAAATACAATTTTCTTAATGGTATCTGCCTTTTCCACAGAGCCAGGAACCACATTCTGGCCCTTGGCCTCTGCCTTCATGGCTGCCATCTCGCTCTGAGCCTCCTCCAGGCTTTTTCCTCCTGCCATCTTCACCAGAGGCGAAGCCACAGCAAAGGAAACTCCTGCGGAAATCAGCACACCCACAATCACCTTCAGCATATCCGGACCCGGAGTCATCATCAAATATGCAATGATGGAACCAGGAGACGCAGGGCCTACCAGGCCGCAGCCCATCATATTAAACCAGAAAATTCCAGCAAAGCTTCCCAAAATCGGCGCTACCAGAACCACTGGATTCATCAGAATGTAGGGAAAATAAATCTCATGGATACCACCCAGCAGATGAATGATCACTGCCCCCGGAGCAGAATCCTTTGTGGCTTTGTCCTTACAAAAGAACATATAGGCAAGCAAAACTCCAAGACCCGGGCCAGGATTGGGCTCCAGCATATACATGATGGATTTCCCGGTCTCTGTCACCTGAGCAGTTGCAATGGGAGTAAACACCCCATGGTTAATGGCATTGTTGAGAAACAGCACCTTTGCCGGTTCAATGAAAATGGAAACCAGAGGAAGCAGCCCCCGCCCCACCAGCACATTGACTCCTGCTGACAAAATGGTAAGAATAGCGCTCATCACCGGCCCGATAGCCACATAGCCGAGCATGGCAAGAATCATACCAATCAGTCCTGCTGAAAAATTGTTAATCAGCATCTCAAAGCCTGCCGGCATATGGCCTTCCATGGCTTCATCAAATTTCTTGATGCAAAAGCCTGCCAGCGGCCCCATCACCATAGCTGCCATCAGCATGGTAATATCTGTGTTGCTCATAATTGCGCCGATTACAGCAATAGCGCCTACCACTCGTCCACGGTCCCCGCCAATCATGCGGCCACCAGTGGATGCAATCAAAACGGGAATCAGGTAAGTCAGCATTGGCCCAACCATGCTGCTGAAGCCTTTGTTCGGAATCCAGCCGGTGTCAATAAACAGCGCGGCAAGGAAACCAAAGGCAATCAATGCTCGAATATTGGGCATTACCATTCCCGACAAAAATTTTCCGAAACGTTGTACTTTATTTTTCAAGACAACTCCTCCTTACTCAAATCCCTTTAAAAAACCGGACGGATGAATTGACCATTGAAAATCAAAACCAGAACCTACAAAACCGTGACTTTATATTTGTCACACTCTTCCAGAACAAAGTCCGGCAGATTTCCGTCAGAAACCAGAATATCCACATCACCAAACCCACAAACCCCAAAGCTGCACTTAACATTTACTTTGGAAGAATCCATCAGCACTATCACCTGCTCAGACTGACGGATGGCAGTCTGCTTTAAATAAGCTTCATCCCGAATCCCGCAGGTAAAGCCAGCTGACAGGTGATATCCGGTGATTCCTAAAAACGCCTGGTGAAAATTCACCTGTTCCAGCTCCCGGATGGCAGAAAACCCAAACACACTGTGACTATAACGGTTCAGCTTTCCTCCCGGAAGCATGACCGTGGGCTTTGTAAGCTCTGCCAGCTCTGTGGCACAGCTTAAGCCCGTTGTATAAATCAGGTTGGATTGGTCCGGAAACTGATGGGCAAACATAGTGGCAGTGCTGCCGGAATCCAGAAAAACAGTAGTATCTGCCCGAAGAAGGGACAATGCCTTATCAGCAATCTTCTGTTTTTCCGAAATATTGCGGACTACCTTCCGGTTTAAGAAATCATCTGTGCCAATGATGACCTGCACCGATTTGGCTCCCCCATGAATGCGCAGAATTCTCTTTGCTTCATCCAAAAGCTTTAGATCGGTTCGCAGAGTCATCTCAGACACATTGGAAAATACGGCCTTTATCTGTGAAAAACTGACAGTTCCTTTTTCATTGATCAATTCTACAATCGCATTTCTGCGTGCCTCCATTGTATCCATATCATTCCTCCAGTCTGTGCCGGAATCCCAAGGGCCATATCGTTAAGGCAGCAGGACCCCAAAGCTGTCCTTGCCGGATTCCGCACAGACCAAAGTTTCGGCACATTTATTCGTTAATGAAATTTGCCAGCAGATATTCCTCTGCCTCCGGACACCAAAGTCCCTGATGCTGGTCCACAATGTCAGCCAAAGTAATCAGACGGTCATCCCCTTTTTCCTCTCCCAAAGCACGAAGATCTGTGAGGGCTGTCAGCGGCATGTTCAGATGAGTGTAAATAAGCTTTTTTCCTCCTGGAATCTTGGGCAGGTTCAAGGTAGTGTCAGCCACAGAATCCAGACCGCCGATATGAGTGACCATAACTGCCGGATTAATCCGTCCTGCAGCAGTCAGCTTCAGAGATTCAATCATATCA
>CATLIJ010000146.1 GCA_949948825.1 uncultured Clostridiaceae bacterium | reverse complement strand
AAAAGAGGCAGAAATCACTGTACAATCAGTGTTTTCTGCCTTTCTTCCAGCTGGGCTACAAGGATTCGAACCTTGAAATGACGGAGTCAGAGTCCGTTGCCTTACCGTTTGGCGATAGCCCATCGCTACAACGATATTCATTATAACGGATACACTCCAATTCGTCAAGCCCTTTTTTTAACTTTTTCAAACTTTTTTATTTTTTGAAAACTTTTACTAAATTCGCTACGGTCTGAAATCAAAGAAAGGCTATCTTCCACTCATGGACCATCCACGGCACAGCAAAGCTTTTGTAGCCATATTGCCACAAAAGCATCACTTTCCTTCCTCCGAACCAGTCTCCCCCTCCAAAGGAAGCTGCTCCTCCTGGCTTTCCGGAGACCGGGTGGTTTCCGTCAAAGGAGCTGTCTCCCAAGACCGGACAGGCTCCGGCTGCTCATCTGTTTCTGACGGTTGGGCAGACTCCGGTGACTTGGGACTTTCCTCTGGCTCCGTGTGCTCCGCTGCCGTGGTCTCCCTCTCCTTAGTACCCTCTTCCTCCTCGTCTGTCTCTTCCTCAATCTCCGGGGCAATGTCCGGCTTCTCAAAATACCCTTTCACTGTGACCGCTTCACTGGCGCCGGCCGGAGTCAGGCCCCCCAGGACAAACATATAGCTCCTGCCTCCCTCAAGGCCGCTGACTTCAAAAGTACAGTCTGTTCTGGAGGTCTCTGCAATCACAGCTGCATAGGAGTTGCCCTCCTCATCCCGCACAACCACTGACGGCTTTTTCCAGCTGACACGGGCAGCAAAGTACACATAAACCAGACCATCTTCATAATCCACATAATCAATCTCCACTGGTTCATCCGAGATGTCCTCCTCTGGCTCTGTTTCCTCCTCAGAAGCTGCAGGCGCCGCAGTTGCTGTTGTCTCCGGCTCCCTTGCAGTGGTCTCTGGCTCTGTGGCCGCCGCTGAACTGCTTTCCGGCTCTGTGACAGCCTCTGAAGTCTCTGGCTCAGTAACTGGCTCGGTCTCAGGTATCTCCTCTGCCTTGGCAGTTTCCGATTCCGGCTCACTCTGTTCCTTTGCCTGATCTGCCAGCTCTCCCAGCTCATAAGAGCTCTCCGCAATCTTTTTCGCAATCTCCTCCATTGTAAGAGAAGACAATTCCTCCATATCCTCCAAATCCAGATCCGGATTCTGGTCAATCAATTCCTTCAGAAAATAAGCCTTGCCATATGAAATCTCATACTGCTGCGCAAGGTCCTCCATCTCCTCGTCTTCAATTACCTGTTGATCATAAACCACTGCCTTCAGCTGATTTGCCTTTAAAGTCTGTTCAATGTCCTCCACCACACTGGAGCGCAGCTGTCTGGCCTTCTTCACACTGTCATTGGTCACTGTCACCAGAATTGCATTGTCCAAGTCATTCAGATAACCATGTGTCACCATAGAGCCAATTACTGCATTGACAGCAACATTTAAGTCCACGCCTTCAAGGTCCATGTCTTCCATAATAATCTGCGCTTCTGCATTCAGAGCCCGTGCCTCTAACACCCTCTCCTTCCGGTTAATGGAAATCTCTATGCTGGGGTTTACATCAATGCCAATTACAGATTCCACCCGTTTATTTTCCATATGGTAGTGAAAGGTTCCTCCCCCCATAAATACCAGACAGATGCAGGCCGCTGCCGCTGCCGCAAATCCGCGCATACGGCGCTGAAGCCGAAGGATAGCGGCCTGAGTCTGTGTCTCCTGCCCTGCCCCTTCTGTCTGAGGAACAGAAAAATCAATCCTGTCAAGCACATTGGGAGTAAGCGCGTCCACGGCCGACTTTAAATGCATCTCAAGCTGTCTTGTATTCAGTTTTCTCAAGTCGGATTTCCGCTCCACGCCCTCACTCCTCTCTTAAATATTGTTTCAGCTTCTTGACTGCACGGTTGTATTTGGAAAGCACCGTGGCAAGCGGCATATGCAGACTGGAGGCAATCTCCCGATGTTTCAGGCCTGCCGAGGCATGAAGCAGCACAATCTGCCGCTCCTCCTCCTTTAATATCTCCAGGGCCGATTGGAGTACCATGGCATCTGCCATATTTTCCAGCGGAAGGCATACCTGTCCTGTCTCTTCCCCCTCCAGCTCATCCAGTCCAAGATCCGCCTGACGCTTCTGTTCCCGGAACTTCATGTAGCACAAATTCCGGGCAATGGTAAAAATCCACGCCAAAGGCTTGCCCTGAGATTGATAAGAAGCTGCTGATGTCCAGATCTTCAAGTAAGTTTCCTGCATAACTTCTTCCGCATCCTGGGGATTCTTAATAATAGACAATATAAAACTGTAAACTGTCCGGTCCGTGTTATGGTACAGCTGACGAAACGCATCTGCATCACCCATACCCACCCGTTTTAAAAGTTCCTCGTCGCCCAATCGAATTCCCTTTCTGATAGTTTAATGCAACAGACCCAATTCTTATTGCACCATCTGGTAAAGTTTTTATTTCCAAAATCTGCCGTTCCTGGTCACTCTTCCGTATAATAGGTACATTCCATTGTAATCACAGCCTGATACCTTTCATCCTTTTCCTTCAGCTTCCTGATGATTTCCTGCTTACATGCCTCCTGCATCTGCTGAGTATATTCTCTTGGCACTACCAAATCAAAAATCACATTCATCCGCCGGGTTCCGCAAACAACCCTGAAATCATGCAGCGTCAGGCGCTGATCCAGACTTTCCAGAATCCCTTCGGTCAGCTGACGAAGCTCTCTTGCCCGCGTGTCTGTGACAGATACCGGATCCATATGAATCACCAGAAACACTCCCAGCTTCCGGACCGCGTCCCGCTCAATCCGGTCCACAATCTCATGGGATATTTCTATATCCACCTCACTTGGCACCTCCGCATGAATGGAAGCCATGCTGCGTCCCGGCCCATAATTATGAACAATCAGATCATGGCTCCCCAAAATCCCCTCATACCCATTGACAAAAGCTACGATTTTCTTATACACCTCCGGGTCAATCGGCTCTCCGATCAATGGCTTTAAGGTATCCTTTGCAATATTGATTCCTGCTGCCATGACCAGAATGGAAACTGCCAGCCCCACCAAACCATCAATATTGACCCTCCAGATTCCAAACACCATAATCGATACAATGGTTGCAGAGGTGGCTGCCACATCTCCCAGGGAATCTGCAGAGGTAGCTGCCATAACCTTGGAATTCACTCTCTTTCCCAGTCTCCGGTTGAACAGAGCCATCCAAAGCTTCACTGCAACCGAAAGAAACAAAATTCCCACAGAGAGTCCGTGAAATACCATCTCCTCTGGATGCATCAGCTTGCCCACAGAAGTCTTAAGCAGGGAAAAACCCACCTGAATTACCAGAAATGCCACAATAAACGCTGATATATATTCAATCCGCCCATGCCCAAAGGGATGATGGGCGTCTGCCGGCTTTTGAGCCATCTTTACCCCCACAAATCCCACAATGGAAGACACTGCATCTGACAAATTGTTAAAAGCATCTGCCATAATGGAAATACTGCCTGTGATTATTCCGGCAAATATTTTTGATCCAAACAAAAATAAATTACAGCAGATTCCCACCACTCCCGCCATCAGCCCATAGGCGGCCCGCACCTCTGCCTGATCCGTCTGTTCATAATTCTTTACAAATTTTCTTACTAAAAAATCCGTCATAATTTCTCAGGCCTTCCCTGCACCCTCCCTGTCTCATTCCGACGCCTCCCCCGGCAAAAACGGAAAAGACGCCAGTCAGACCAGCAAAAATTCACTTTCTACAAAATTCCCTGCAAAAATACTGCAACAATCATAAGCGGCAGCACAAACTTCAGATAATTCCGAACCCAGGCCGGAACCTTGAAGCCAACACCCTCATTGGCCTCTTGTCGATACTTTTCCATGCCCCATCCAAATTCCCAGGTACAAAACAGAAGATAAATGAGAGAGCCCAAAGGCAGCAGCAGGTTACTGACAATAAAATCCTCCAAATCCAATACCGATGTTCCGGCTCCCATTGGCTCAAAACCGCTTAGTATATTATATCCCAAAGCACAGGGCAGCGACAGCACAAATAGCAAAATCAGGTTTAAAATTGCCGCCTTTTTTCTCTCCAGACCAAAAAGCTCCATACAACATGCTATAATGTTCTCAAACACAGCAATCACTGTAGAGAGAGCTGCAAATGACATGAACAAAAAGAACAGGCTTCCCCACACCCGTCCCCCTGTCATGGAGACAAATACATTGGGCAGGGTAATAAAAATCAGGCTTGGTCCGCTGTCCGGATTCACCCCAAAAGCAAAACAGGCGGGAAAAATAATAAGCCCTGCTGTAATAGCTACCAGTGTGTCCAGCACAGCCACATTGACAGCCTCTCCAAGCAATGTGTTATTCTTCTCCAGATAGCTTCCAAATATGGCCATAGCGCCGATGCCAAGGCTTAAGGTAAAAAAGGACTGGTTCATAGCTGCTGTAATTACATTCCCAATGCCAACCTCTGACATTTTCTGAATGTCCGGATAAAGATAGAATTTCAGCCCATTCAATCCGCCCTCCAGAGTCAGCCCCCGCACAGCCATTACAATCATCAGAGACAAAAGCCCGGTCATCATCCATTTGGTAATCCGCTCCACGCCTTTTTGAAGTCCCATGGAACAAATAAAAATCCCAAGCGCCACCACAACTGCCATCCAAAATACATTGATTCCCGGCGAAGCCAGCATTTCCCCAAAGAGAGCTCCTACCTGTTCCGAATCCTTCCCCTGAAACTGTCCCACAAAAAAGCCGTAAAAATAATACAGCATCCATCCTGCCACAGTTGTATAAAACATCATGAGCATATAATTGCCTGCCATAGCCACATAGCCATGCAAATGCCACTTTGTCCCTGGCTTTTCCAGGGCCTGATATGCCTTTACCGGACTCTTCCGGCTGGCGCGGCCCACTGCAAACTCCATGGAAAGCACTGGCACTCCCATAATGGCCAAAAACAACAGATAAAACAGCACAAACGCGCCTCCGCCGTTCTGTCCCACCACATAGGGAAAACGCCACACATTTCCAATGCCAATGGCACATCCGGCTGACAGCAGCAAAAAGCCCAGTCTGGACCGGAACGTCTCTCTTTGATTCATCGGTATCTACCTCCGCTTTTTTCATTGTTTTAATGCTCCAAGGCTTAAGCCATCCGGATAATGGACTCTGTAATCAATGCCTTAAACCAGGGAGCCGCCTCATCTGCAGTCTCTTTTACCTCCACATGGCTTAAGGGCTGGTCCGTCATACCACATGCCAGATTGGAAATACAAGAAATGCCGCAAATCTGCATCTTCATGTGATTGGCGGCAACTGCCTCACAGGCTGTGCTCATCCCCACAGCGTCCGCGCCCAAAATCCGGCACATCCGCACCTCATGAGGAGATTCAAAATTCGGTCCGGTCAGCTGCAGATAGGTTCCCTCCTGAAGACGGATGTCCAAATCATGGGCAGTCTCCCGCAGAATCTGGCAAAGCTTTTCATCATAAATATGGCTCATATCCGGAAAACGCTCTCCCAGCTCTTCAATATTAGGACCAATCAAAGGTGAAGGCACAAAATCAGAAATCTGGTCTGTGATCATCATAAAATCTCCTGCATGGAAATTAAAATTCACTCCACCTGCTGCATTGGTCAGAAACAAAATCTCCGCTCCCATCTGCTTCATCAGCCGAATGGGAAGAACCACATCCTCCATGGAATATCCTTCATAATAATGGACGCGCCCCTGCATGATCACCACAGGAACCTCCCCCACATATCCAAACACAAACCGCCCCTTATGGCCGCTGACTGTGGACACCGGGAAACCATTGATATCATGGTAATCCAATGTGGAAACCACCTGAATCCCATCTGCATAATCTCCCAGTCCGGAGCCCAGCACCAGAGCCACCTTGGGCCTGACGCTGACCTTGTCCCGGATACTCTCGTAGCAATTCATTAACCGCTCATATGCTGCTGTCATTTTACATACCTCCTCTACCTGTAAATCTCTGGCGCTTCATCTGTCAGAGTCTCTTTAGCATTATAACCGATATTTCCCAAAAACAAAACCCATTCTTTCTTGCTTTTTACATTTTTGCATATTATAATGTGTAACAGTTTAATTTCCATATCCAATGGATATTTAAAATATACCCCCAAAAAAGGAGAACAATTATGGGTTTCGAATTTATCAATAAACTGCCTGCTCCGGCAGAGATCAAGGAGCAGTTTCCCCTTCCCTCCCAGTATGCTCTGGTAAAAGCCATGCGGGACGAGGAGGCCAAAAAAATAATTACCGGCGAAAGTCAGAAGTTTATGGTCATCATTGGCCCCTGTTCTGCTGACAATGAAGACTCTGTTCTGGACTATGCCAGCCGCCTTGTGAAAGTGCAGGAGGACACAAAGGACAAGCTTCTTATCATTCCAAGGGTTTACACCAACAAGCCCCGAACGACCGGAGAAGGCTACAAAGGCATGCTTCATCAGCCGGACCCGGAAAA
>CATLIJ010000145.1 GCA_949948825.1 uncultured Clostridiaceae bacterium | reverse complement strand
CTCCTGCTCCGGTCTCTGCTCCTGTTCCGGTTTTTGCTCCTGCTCCGGTCTCTGCTCCTGTTCCGGTTTTTGCTCCTGCTCTTTATCCCTGTCCTGCTCCTGATATGGCTCTTCTTTTCCCTGAATAATATAATCCACTCGTTCAAAAGACACTCCTGCCTTGCTCATATCTGAAAGGATTCTTCCCAGCCCCCGAACCGGCCACACCAGCACAGTATTGTAGGAAGCAAAGGCAACAAACTCCCCTACTGACATATTTCCATGTACTGCCTCCACTGTCCCCAGCACCACAACCGCAACCACCTGCAGTCCTGTAATCAAATCCCCAATGCCCCAGTAAAGCCCTGATAAAGACCCCAGACGAATCCACAGCTGAGCAAATGCTTCATTTTTTTCACAAAACCGGTCCATCTCAAACCGTTCCCGTCCAAAAGCACGTACCACCCGCACTCCGGTTGCATTTTCCTGAACTACAGTGGACAATTCCCCCTCCGCCTCATCCGCCCTGATAAAACGCTTTGCAATCAGGTGGTAAAAAACAGCAGAATATGCTGCAACCACTGGCACAAACAACAATACGACCATCGCCAGCCTGACATTCATAGACAGCATCATGGCAAAGGAAATTCCAATCAAAAATACAGTACGGAACACCTCCAAAAGCTGTGTAACCACAAAATTGCGAATTACCTCCACATCAGAAGTACATCGCTGAATGATATCTCCGGTCTGATTTTGGTCATGCCAGCTCATGGGCAGCCGCTGTACATGGACAAACAAAGAATCTCTTAAGCTTTTTGCAAAATTCTCTCCCGCTCTCGCAGTGCAAATCCTGCTCACAAACATGGACACTCCTGACAGAGCCGCCACAGCCACAACCAGGACAGACAAAAGCCAAAGATTCGCTTTCAGATATCCATATCCGCTCCCGCCAAGCACCTGGTCAATGCTGAAACGAAAAATCTGCGGCGTCACAGCATTTAAAACAGTAGTGAAAAGGGAAGCCACCACTGCACACAAAAAATACCTTTTTGCCCCATGGAAATACCGCAAAATCAATTTTATTTTTCTTTTCAAACCATCCTGTCCTTTTCTGTTCTCATTTCTTTATGAAGGAAACCGATTCTTATTTCTTTTTGCAAGTAATCGATTCTTATTTCTTTTTGCAGGAAATACCCGGATTTCCGCAGATCCCCACAAACAGAAGCTGCCCCTTTACCTGAATTCCATAGAGAAACGGCCGGTTCAAGATCATTTCCGCCCTTCCATCCGGCAGCGCTGCGCCTGCATAGGCAATCTCCGTAAATGCCGCTGCTTCCACGCCGTTTTCATCAATAGCAATGTGAGCATTCTGACTGACTCTGGAAATGCCAAGAGGCTTCTGACTCGTAATTCCTGAAAAATCAGCTGCCGGCCCAAAACAAGCCTCAGCTCCCAGCTTTTTTAAAGCTTCAGAAACCTCCATAGAACTGCCATAAGAAAATTTAGGAACCTTCCAGATTACCTCCCCGGTCTTTTGTCCAGAGGTTCCCAATATCACCTCCTGAAGAACCTTTGGGGACTCTGCCAGCTGACGGACATCCACACCCTCATCTGGCAGCACAAATATCATAGAGCCATTTTTCAAAGACAAAAAAGAGGACGTATAATTTTCCCCTCTGCGAAACCCATGGGAACTCATCTTCCGATTCATAAAATCACAGGTCACAAAAGCTTTGTCCGCTGTGGTAAACACATCCTGTTCTGTCTTGTCCTTATCAAACCGGTCCATCCATTCATCCGCATAATAAACTGTATTTTTAAGAGAAAGCAATTCTTCCCCCGGCACCGGTTCTTCCGCTGGCACGATCACTTCATGAGTTCTCTCCTTCACCCAGTCTGCTATGAAATCAGCTGCTCCAGATCCATGAAGATCCATTGTGTAAATATCTGAGTAAAAGTACCTTGCAGCCGAATCTGCAAATTCCTGTGTAAGTTCCAAAGACTCATCGGCCCACAAAGAACTGGCAATCTGAAGCTGGTAAAGAGCATCGGCCGGCAGTTCTCCCCATTCATTTGGCTTTCTGTTCTCCGGATTTGGCACGTGATACAGAACCTGAAAGGCACACTGGCAGTCTTCTGCCAGCTTCTCCTTATTGGTATATCCCAGCAAAGACAATAATTCCTTCTGTGTCTCACCGCAGGCTCCATAGGCTGCCATGGAAAGGGCATAGTAAAGTCCTACAGGAGAATAAATCACATTGTCTTCCAGGTTCTCACTTAAAAGCTGTGATGCTGTCTGGCAGACAAACGATCCATATGCTGTCTGAAATGAATCTGAAATCCCCTTTTTCATCCGTGCCTCCCAACGCTCCTCCTCCTTTTTATACACAGGTTCCCTGGGATAATCTGCCTGTGCCACAGCATGGATTACTGGAAGGTTCTTATTTTCATTGTTCCATCCGCTTTCTGCTCTCTCCTGCCCTCCTCCCCCGCAGCCTGTCAGAAGCAAAATCCCTGCTAAAATGCCTGCTGCTTTTGGCATCTGTCTTCGTTTTCTGTTCATTCCCTATCCCCCTTCCTTATCCCTCCAAATGCCGTTATCCTACGCTTTTAATCGGTTATCACAACATAACTGGCCTTCCCAAAAAATCCGCTTCTTTCCAACCCTTCCTCTGGCCACTCTGCCAGAATCTCATAGACCTTATCCTGTTTCAGCTGAATCATCCCTGAATCTGAGTAAGAGATCACCTTTGGTTCTGCCTCTTCGGATTTGCCCAGCTGTGTAATATCCCACTCCCGAACCATCACATTTTCAGGCATAACCACACATTGAATCATATAAGTTACATCTTCCATCTGGTTATAATTCGGAATCTTCAAACGCTCCGCTTTATTCAAATCTGTATTCAACGGATGGCTGCCGCATCCAACCATCTCTACAGTTTCATCTCCCTCTTTCCAACCCCAGGAAAAATTACCGGATTTTACAGAAAATGTCTCCATATTGCTGGATAACACATCCTGAAGCTTAATCTCTGGTGCAGAGTTTAATAAAAGATCATTTTTATTCAAAACCGGGGTTCCTTCTTCCTCTGACGGATTCCTGCATACCCCCAAAAACAACCACACATTATGGGAATAATCCTGAATCCCAAACAGGAACGGACGATTAAGAATCATCTCAGCCACCTGACCATTATCCAATAATGCGCCTCTGGCCATGGCCATCATGGTATAGGCAGCTCCCTCCACTCCCTGCTCATCCACCCCAATATGAGTTTCCTGAAGAATGCTGGATACTGCCAGCGGCTCCGGTGAAATGCCTCCAAACTCTGCCCCTGAGTCAAACATCCGGTCCATTCCCATAGCACTCACTGTATCCTCCAGCTTATAGCTGCTTCCAAAGTTAAATTTGGGAACCTTCCATACCACCTTTCCGTCTGCCCACTCATCCTCCTCTGTTTCCATCACTCTCTGTAAAATCTCCGGACCCGCCAAAAATTCATCCACAGACCGGCCCTCATCTGGCAATAAAAACACCATCTGGCAGTTATTGTTCGTCCCAAGGTAAGACATGGTATACCCATCTCCTTTTTTAAAGGCTCCCATCATCTGTGTCCGGTTCATAAATGGCACTGTTACCTGAGATCCATTTTCCAGTGTAAATACATCCTCTTTTGTCATTTCCCCGGAAAACGGTTCTGCCCATCCTCCATAGAAATATAAAGTATTCAAAATCGCCAAAAGTGTTCCTGGATCTGGAGAAAGCTGCGGTTCCAACACCCCGTTGGTTTTCCTGGCAATCCACTTTCCCATCTCTTTTCCTGTATCCGGATTCCCAAAATCCACACCATAGGAAGATGCAAAAAACTTTTCCGCCGCCAGCTTCTGATAATTCTCATGAACCGTCAGCTGATCGGAGATCCACAGAGAATTTCCCAGGGAAATGGCACTTTTATAATCCCCCATTCCATATTGCGCCATTCGCTCTTGGTCTCTCTGTGTCTGGTAAACATACCACTGATAAAGCCTGCGGCATTCCTCCGCCAGCTCCTCCTGGCTCTCCATTCCCAGATTCTCCAAAATCTGGTCCGCTGTCTCGCCTGTTGCGCCGCAGCCTGCCAAAGCCAATGTATAATATAAACTTAACGGGCTGTAATTCCCATTGCCCTGCTCCTCCTTTAACACAGCGCTTCCGCTCTTATAGGCAAATTCCCTCATCCCCTTTTCAAATGTTTCCGAGATTTCATTCTCCTCCAAAAGCTTATTCCAGCCTTCAAAATCCTCTGGAGAAAGCTTTACCTTTTCCGGCTCTCCCGCCTCTCGTGTGATTTTCTTCCTGTCATTCTCCTGTCCCATAGATTCCTCTCCTTTTCCCTCTAAGGTCTCTGCCTCTGCCACAGAGCTTTCTCTGTTGTCCTGGGTCTCCTGGGTCTGAGCCATGGATATGTCTGGCCTCTGGCATCCTCCGGAAACTGCCGCCATAGATACCACCAGCAAGTATGCCAAGATTCTCTCTTTTCTTTTCACCATAATTCTCTCCTCTCTGCAAATTTAATTTTTGGGAAATTCCAAACTGTAACAGAAATCCTGCTCTCTTGGAATATTACTTTCCTGAAGCATTGCTTTCTTAGGAACTGTTCAGAATTACCTTTGCATATGACGCTGGATAAATCTTTTTATGCAAGGCAGAGGAATGAGGCATACTGGGGTATGCCGATTAGCAACAACGCAGCATAAGAAGATCCAGGCAAGTCAGATGTAAAAATTAATTCTTTAACAGTTCCTTACTATACATTACGTGTAAGAGTGGAAAATTTATGGAGAATATTTGCAAATCAAAGAATCCTTTTTAACTGTTTTTCTTTTTATACTCAGTTCCCCATGAAAACATGGCATCCAAAACCGTCTTTAAGCTGAATCCGGTCTCTGTAAGTGTATATTCCACCCTCGGCGGTACCTCTGGATAAATCTTTCGGGTAAGCAGTCCATTCTCTTCCATTGAACGCAGTTTAGCAGTTAAAACTTTTTGAGATATATTCCCAATGGATTTTTTTAATTCTCCAAAACGCTTTGTACCCCCTAACAAATCACGAATAATCAACACCTTCCAACGATCACTGATCAACATTAAAGTTGTTTCTACCGGACAGACTGGTAACTCTCTTTCCATAACATTCCTCATTTTTTCACAATAGTTTCCTTTTAGTAACTACAGCACAAAAAAGTGCTTACTTTACGTTTTTACTTTACTGCTATATTATAATATTACATCAAGCAAAAAACAAGCAACAATATTCAATAATAAAAACAGGAGGAATCACTATGAACATTGCAGTTATTTGTGCTAATGGTAAAGAAGGAAAATTAATTGTGCAGGAGGCTATTGCAAGAGGAATTGATGTCACTGCTGTTGTACGTGGTGAAAACCAGTCAGATGCAGCAAATGTTATCAAAAAAGACCTGTTTGACTTAACCACATGTGATTTGGATGGTTTTGATGTTGTGATTGACGCTTTCGGCGCGTGGACACCAGATACCCTGCCGCAGCACAGCACTTCTCTTAAACATCTCTGTGACCTTGTAAGCGGCAAAGAGACAAGACTTCTTGTGGTCGGCGGCGCAGGCAGCCTGTATGTAAACCCGGAGCATACGGTACAGGTAATGGATGGGCCAGATTTTCCGGAAATCTTCAAACCGCTTGCCTCAAACATGGGAAAAGCTCTGGATGAACTTCGTGCCAGAACCGATGTGAAATGGACCTACATAAGTCCTGCCGGAGATTTTCAGGCAGACGGAGCTAAGACCGGAAAGTATATATTAGGCGGCGAAGAACTGACCTTAAACTCTAAGGGAGAAAGCATAATCAGTTATGCAGACTATGCTGTTGCCATGGTCGATGAAGCGTTGAATGGAAACCACATTCAGCAGAGAATCTCTGTTGTGGGAGAATAGAACAATCTGATTATCTTTTCTCTTAATTCAGTCAATTAAAGGTTAAAGCCCTCTGCCCTTTGAAGGTGGAGGGCCTGTTTTTAGCAATGCCTTTGTCTGATTCAGAAACCAGAAAACAAAGCATTGACGTATGGCCTGATCCGACCTGTTGTCTGTACAAATAAAGCAAACAAATTATAAGTAAAATCTATATTCGAAGACAGAACAAATTGTCCTTGTCATTGATAACATCCCCCGCCATTCCCCGACTTTTTTATAGAAGATATTCCCACCAGGGAACGTGTGCTGGCTGGCGAAAGGCTTTGAGTGGTATTACACGTCAAAGCATAAAATCTGACTGGACATGGCGAAGACAGAAATAGGCATTATGGGTGGTTATGCTCAGGGAAAATCACATCTGAAGCTGGAAAGTTTCCAACCGCAGGTTCGTACATGGACAGTTAAAGGTAATGCAGAATGCGTAAAAATTAACTAACTCAAACTTCCCACATCAAAAATGGGATTCGTACATTGAAAAATCAATACTTCAGCCCACAAAATATCCTCATGACGCTATTTCTTTCTGCTCTAAAGCTTCCTGCATATATTTGGGAAGTCGT
>CATLIJ010000144.1 GCA_949948825.1 uncultured Clostridiaceae bacterium | reverse complement strand
GGATATGATGGAAGAGATGGTTTCCATGATGACCTCCCAGCGGGCTTTGCAGAGCGCTGCGCAGGTGCTTAAGATGTATGACCAGATTATGAGTAAGGCTGCTACGGATGTAGGAAGATTGTAAGGAGGAAGAATTTTATGTATCAGTCATTTTATACGGGCGCTTTGGGCGCTGGGGGATGTATAGCAAAGATGTCAGTGATTGCCAACAATCTGGCAAACATTAACAATGATGGCTATAAACCCAAAAATTCTGCATTTTCAGATCTTCTGAATTACAATCTGAATGATTCTGAGGACGCTGTCACTGAGCTGATGTCAGGCAATGGCGTTCGGATGCAGAGAACCTACACTGGATTTGACGTAGCGCCCATGGGAGTTACCAACAGTGACTGTGATTTTGCCATTGCTCAGGAGAATGCGTTTTTTATGGTGCAGGACCCGGCAACCGGGCAGATTACCTATACGAGAAGCGGAAGTTTTCACCGGGGAGAGCGGGAGGATGGGTTTTATCTGACAACCGCCACGGGGAAGCTGGTGCTGGACCAGAATGGAGAACCTCTCCAGGCGGAGGTGCCGGATATTGAAGAGCTTCGGGCTTCTATGGAGGAAGATTATGAGCCGGAGGAGGACGACGAGGATGAGGAGGACGACGAGGATGCTCCCCGTCTGGCTCTGTATACCTTTACCAATCCCAGCCGTCTGATGAGCATTGGGGACAATGAATATGCTCCTCCGGAGGGGATGGAGCCGATCCTTGTGGAGAATCCAAAGATTGTGTCTCATGCAGTGGAGCGTTCTGGCACGGATCTTGCAAAAGAGATGACGAAGCTTATCGAGTGTCAACGTGCATATTCGTTTGCGCTCAAAATGGTAACTACGTCGGATGATATTGAAGGTACAATCAACACCCTGAGAGGATAACCCATAACGGATAGGAGGCCAGAGGAAATCAATGAAACTGAAAAGCTATGAGGACATGAATCTTCAGGAACTGGATGTGATGAAAGAGATCAGCAGCATCGGCACCAGCCACGCTGCAACTGCTTTGTCAAAGCTTCTGCAGAAGGAGGTAAGGATTTCCATTCCGGAGGTCAGTGTCCTTGGATATGAGGAGACGGTAAATCAGATTGGAAATATTGAGGAGCTGGTGGTGGCCACATTGGTTCAGATGTCGAATGAGATTAATGGGCTGATGCTGTTTATCTTTAAGATGGATCTGGCCAATGAGGTGCTTGGAAGATTAATCGGAAGAACCTATCAGTCTTTTTCAGAGCTGGATGAGCTTGCCTATTCTGCTCTTGAGGAAGTGGGGAATATTATTATCTGCTCTTATGTGAATGCATTTACACAACTGGTAGGAGTGGAGATTGACTTGTCCGTACCCAGCTCTACGGTGAATATGCTGGGAGGAATTCTGACGGTTCCTATTGCAGAATATGGTTATGAGACCGATAAGCTTATGTATATTAACGCAGAATTTATAATTGAGGGAACTAAATTCTCAGACGGGCTCTTGATGCTTCCGGATATTGCGTCCCTTAACAGCATCTTAGAGAGATTAGGAGTTTTGTGATGGCGGAGAAGGACTTAAAAGTAGGGATCGGCGATATGAAGTTTACCAGGGGAAGCGGTACTGTGATTACATACGCCCTTGGTTCCTGCATTGGGATTACCTTTTACGATCCGGTCTTGAAGCTGGGCAGCCTGCTGCACATAATGCTGCCAAACAAAACCGATCCAAATGATCCGAGGGTGTTTAAATATGCGGACAGCGGGATTCGTGAGATGATCCGTAAGCTTTCGGCCTTTGGCATGGTGAAAAGCAGAACCATCGTAAAGATTGCAGGAGGGGCCAAGATGTTCGATATCAAGGGCAATATGGATTTTGGGAACATCGGTCAGAGAAATGCAGCAATGGTAAAGAAGGTTTTAATGGAGGAGCGGATGCGCATTTCGGCGGAGGATACCGGCGGAGCTTATGCCCGGACCATGCTTTTAGATGTTGCCACCGGGGATGTGATTATCCGCACAGTGGGAAGGCCGGAGAAACATTTGTAACGGCTTTTTCCGGATTCAGAAACAAAGGAAAAGGGAACATGTTTTAACAGAGAGGAGAGTATGAAGTTGGAAAAAGAAAAAGAAGGTATCTTACTGGAATCGGGGACCAATGAGATTGAGATTATGAAATTCACCATTCAGGGCGAATTTTATGGGATCAATGTGGCTAAGGTAAAGGAGATTATGATGGCAGAGAAGGTAAAAGCCATGCCTCATGCTCATCCTGCTGTAGAGGGTATTTTTAAGCCCAGGGACACTTTGATTACTGTGATTGATCTTGGTTTTTATCTTACGGACGAATGTCTGGAACACAAGCCCAGGGATCTGTTTATTGTGACAAACTTTAATAAGATGACCGTGGCGTTCCGGGTGCAGAGCATTGAGGGAATCAGCCGGATCTCCTGGAATGACATTCAGAAGCCGGACAAAACCTTAAGCCATGGGGAAGAGGGCGTGGCCACAGGCATTGCCCAGTGTGCGGGAGAATTGGTGACGATTCTTGACTTTGAGAAGATTGTGGCGGAGATTGCTCCTGAGACGGCCATCCAGCTTTCCGAGGTGGATCAGATGGGCGACCGCTCCATCTGTGACAAGCCTCTGGTGATTGCAGAGGATTCCATTCTGCTGCAGAAGATGATTGACGAAGCTCTGCAGCGGGCAGGCTTTACCAATGTGACCAACTTTAACAATGGTCAGGAGGCCTGGGATTATCTGGAGTCCATTCGCCATGATTCTGATTTGTATGATAAGGTGAATCTGATTATCACGGATATTGAGATGCCGAAGATGGACGGACACCGGCTCACCAAGCTGGTGAAGGATGATCCGCGGCTGAAGCTGCTGCCAGTGGTGATCTTCTCCTCTCTGATTGATGATCAGATGCGGATTAAGGGAGCTACCCTGGGTGCGGATGAGCAGCTGACCAAGCCGGAGATCGGTAATCTGGTGCATGTAATTGATAAGCTGCTGGAGCGTTTCCAGGAGAATCTGGCTAAGCTGGAGGAATAAAAGTTACAGTTCGCGGGGCGGGGAAAAACGGCTCAAAACAGGTGTCAAGCTTGCTTGTAAGACTGTTTTGAGCCGTTTTTCCCCATCGGGCGAACGCCCGATGCTTCTTGTCTGTCAAAGACAGACAAGAAGATGCCTCTGTGAACCATAACGAACAAAAAAAGAAAGAGTAAATCCGGTGAGATGCGCCCCCGGAGGGCGTGTTTTGCCGGATTCTTGCATTTTTTAATGTACATGGTTTAGGAAAAAAGAGGAAGATTTGAGAAGAGCGTTGAAATGGAGTAAAGGAGAGGGTTGATGCCAAAGAATAATAAAAAAAGTCATGCAAGAATATCCTATATGCCATTAGTGGAGCCAAATCCAAATCCGGATTCATCCGTTGACCGGGAGAAATGGCTGCGGGAAGCAGCAGAAGGTTTTGTTTCTCCCAGCAGGACGAATAAGGAGTATTATCAGGTTATCCTAAAGACCTTGTGGCCAAAGGGACATGGTATTCCAGGACCTTTGGTGGAGGAAGCCAAGCTAAGAAGGGCCATTGATGAGTACAGGGGAAAACCGTATGTAGATACGTTCCGGCGGGTTCGTGAGCTGCAGGGAGAAGAGGGTTTTTTGGGAATTGTTAAGGGAGGAAATAAATATCAGCTGATTCACACAACGATTTCCAGTAAAAGGATTCTCCGAATTCATCTGAAGGATTCGGAATGGAATGCTGTATTGAGCCGTTATCAGTGGAAATGTGCTGTATGTGGACGTTCTCCAAGGGATAAGAGATTTCAGCAGGATCATAAGATTCCAAGGCTGCGGGGAGGAGGGGATGATCTGGATAACTGGCAGCCATTATGTGATGAATGCAATAATTTTAAGAGTACAGCCTGCAGAGATTGTCAGCTGAATTGTGGGCAATGTAGTTGGGCATATCCAGAAAAATATAAACCATTCCATATTCCAGGGGATTTAATTCAAAGATTACGGGCATATGCAGAACGAATCCACAAAGATCCGAATGAAATTGTAATCTCTTTAATTGAGAATGAGCTTGAGAAGGAGAAGGTGCATAAAGAGGATGAATAAAAATATCCGGCAAGAAACCGCATTGTTTTTGCCGGATCAGATTCAGAAAAATGAATAGTTATTTGTTTTGGCATTAAGATGAAAATGATAATTTTCCAGACAAGGATCTTTGGTCTCTACCATAGTTTTAATTTTTTTCAGGGCCATTCCTAGAGCTCTCCCCACAAGAGGTGGAACTGCATTACCAATTTGGGCATTCCTTGGAACATCAATGCCTCTTGCTGGTCCGTTAAGGGTATATCTGCCATAAAAGCGGAAGTTATCAGGGAAAGACTGAAGTCTGGCCATTTCCCTTAAAGTGACACACCGGGGAGTTTTAAAATGAATCAGTTCTTCAGGCGCTGTTGTAACTGTGGAACAGGGTTTTTTTGTGTCCAGTATGTATCTTTTGTTGGAATGACATCCATTGGAAAAGAGAAATTCCTTGCTGACCCGTCCTGGAGGCTGAGTGTGAATTGCTTTTTGATATAAGGCGACAATCCGCTCTCCATGTTTGTTAAAACGGTGGGAGGAGGGAATTTCCTCTGTTTCCATATTTTTTCTCATTAGCTTTTGGTACTCGCTTGCAGGTGGAAGATATTTACATGTCTGATAACTGGGAAATTCCGGTTCTTCCACGATTTCATCACCTGCAAGATCACTGATGGCATCCTGGACCGTTACATAATGATCTGTGGGGAGATGGAGCTCTTTTCGCTGTATTTGGCTGACTTCATTTAAAATATCATTGAGTAAATCTTCTACAAAAATATCCCCAATATATTCTTTTGAAACTGCAAATAGAATAACTCTTTTTCTTAATTGAGGAACGCCGTAATCAGCAGCATTGATGGTTACTTTGCCTGCATTGTAACCAATGCGGCGAAATTCTTCCATGGCTTCCTGGGCAACGCTGACGAAAGCTTCTTCATTTGGGCGGCAGACAAATTTTTTTTGGAAGCCTTCTACATTTTCTACAATGGCAAATGGCGGTCTTACCATCTCTACAGCTTTAATTTGTTTAAATACCAGCAGATTGCGGGGGTCCTTTCCATTGCGGGAACCTGCAACGGAAAATCCCTGGCAGGGCGGTCCTCCTGCAATAAGAGTGATTTGTCCTTTCAGAGCTTTTAAATGGTTTAAAATACGATCATTTTCCAAAAGATCCTCAATGGTATGTGGTTCCTGGGTAAGCCATTCAGGCCAGTGAGAGAAATGCCTGTATGGAGCGTCTTTTGCTACCAGGTTATGCTGAAAGGACTTGTATGCCATTGGGTCCTTTTCGATAGCAAAGACGCCATGCCAGCCTGCAAAGCCAAGACCTAATGACAAGCCTCCGCAACCAGAAAAAAAGTCTATGTATGTGTTT
This sequence comes from uncultured Clostridiaceae bacterium, assembly GCA_949948825.1. Taxonomy (GTDB): domain Bacteria; phylum Bacillota; class Clostridia; order Lachnospirales; family Lachnospiraceae; genus Brotaphodocola. The sequence continues at coordinate 1,057 of CATLIJ010000144.1, read as the reverse complement.
CTGTTCATTTGCATGGACTCCTCATAATATACTGTTACCGATAAAATAATCGGAATGGTTTCATAAAATTTCTATCAAATCATACCATGAAATCGGATTGGTTTCAATGAAGAATAAAAGGAAAAGCTTGCATTTTTCTTACGAAAGATTACGACTTGGAAAAGGCTGTTGAAATACAACAGGAAATGGATTATGATAAATGACAGAAGAACTGGGAAATATAGTCTGTAATCAGCAGACATGAATTGTGGAAATCAGTCAGGAGGATGGGACAGTGAACAAGCGGGCAGCATTAATATTGGGAAGTTTGGCATGGATGATGGCAGGAGCCTTTCCGGCAGCAGCCGGAGAATGGGAGCTGTCGGAGAATGGGAAGTACTGGACTTACTGTACATCTCCGGGGAATCCGGTGAAGGATGAGTGGATTGAGGAGGAGGGAAAGACTTATTATCTGGATAAAAGCGGAAGAATGAAGACTGGCTGGGTAAAGAATGAGGAAGACGGAAAAAAATATTATATGGGCGAGGATGGGGCCATGTGTTTTAACACGTTTTCCAAGGACGACCGGTATGTGGGGCCGGAGGGAACTCAGATTGAAGCTTATGATAAGTACCGGAAGGCAGTAAAGGCGGAGATCAAAAAGGCGTCTAAGAAGAAAAAGACAGACAGGCAAACGGATTCTTCTCAGGTGAGGCAGTCGTATTTTCTTCTGTCTGACTTGAATTTGGACGGATATCAGGATTTGGTGGTGATGGAGGGCACGGAGGAGAGTAAGAGTCTGGTGGAGATCACCATATGGAACCAGGAGGAGGGGAAGTTCCTGCTTTCTGCAGAGTTTGATGAGCCGGAAGGGGGAGCTGGCCGGAGCAATGTGTATGTGGGGCCGGAAGGGGAGACCGTCTGGCTGGAGATAGTGGAACCGAATGGAGATATGCGGCTGTTTCAGATGGCAGACCAGGAGGTGCAGTTTAAGCATGTGTGGTCCTTTGTCCTGGAAAAGGATGACTGGGATGAGATTGAATACCGGGTGAATGGGCATGTGGAAGACCGGCAGACC
>CATLIJ010000143.1 GCA_949948825.1 uncultured Clostridiaceae bacterium | reverse complement strand
CTCTCTGTAATCAGCATAACAGTCGATTCCTGTGTGGTGATTGGTCTTAAATTGCTGTAAGGTATATAAAATCTGATCTAAAACAGGTTCTCTCCGTAAAATACGGTTTCCGGAAAGCACGGTCTGCAGCTGGGGCAGGGAATAGTCATAGCTGAACTGATTTAAAAAGTAATTCCTCATTGCTGCAGCTATTACATAGTAGTCAGACAGTGGGTTTTCGTCGCTGTAAAATACATTAAAAATCGTATCAGAACGATAGCTGCATTTATTCATAGGATCATTTAAAGCATAGGCTAACTGGCAGTAAACCGAATGATACTCAGGAGCCTTTTTGGAGAGAGCCTTCACATAAGCGGCTGCACAGTAAAATTTCCGGTTGGCCAGCATCTCCTCATAAATGGAATCCCAGAATTGTTTTTCACTTTCAGAAGGAGCTGCTGTTATGGCTGGGGGATGCTTCGGCTCCTCCTGAAAGGAAACGGGTGTGTATATGCCGCTGTCATTAGGGCAGGCGGGCTCTGCTGAAGTGGCAGATTCGTCTGCTGCGGTCATTTCAGGCGGTTCCTCTTCTGAAAATAAATCATGCTCTGACAGCTCCATAATATTGGCGATGTCATTGGTAGTCAGGTCATAGATTACATTTTCTGAATACGCACAGTACCAGACTGGTATGTGGGCATCTGCCTCCAATATTTTGGCAATCCATTTTGCCAGACTGCAGGCTGTTTCGCGGGTAAGTCCAATTACAATACACAAATCTTTATCTTCTGGTAATTTTTTTACGTGGTTGTAAAATTCTTTAAACTGTTCAGGGCTTTCGGATGTGATACCTAAAAAGATGATATTTTTATCTTCAATCACATCAGGGAAGCCCATGAAAAAATAATCGCTGCCAAGACAATCAATCTGTCTGTGAAATTCGTATTCCGGATTTAGGATCAGGGTTTTTCCAAAAGCGCTCTGGCAAAGGAGCCGGTTAATGGCAGAGTTGGAGTTGTCTTCTATGTACTGCTTTCCAGCGGGGGATTCTATCCTTTTTCTGCTGAATTTTCTTATAAAAGACAGGGCATCCTGCAAAGTAAACAGTTTGTCTCCTTTTGGGGACAGGGTATAAAATTCCCCGGTTTGCTTTATGGTATATTTTTTTAAATAGCCGGATTGCCACAATTTTTGTGTCATAAAATCATAATAGCCAATGTCTTTATTTCTGCCAAGGGCAATGGATTCTCTGGAATAGCCAGAGCATTCATAGGCTTCGATTAAACAGTCCAGTTTGGGAAGAAAGGTCTCCCTTTGTTTGGTAATCTCATTTTTAAACTCTTTTACTCTTGGCTTTTCCGATGCCTTGGGGGACAGCCAGACTTCCAGAAGGCTTGTATCTTCTTTTGTAATAAGATTTTCCGGATGATCTGCTTCAATGGCCTGCCAGATGGCTTCCTCCTCTGTCTGGAGGGAAGGAAGGGAAGCCGCAGACGATGCCTCATCCGTTGGAGTTTCCTCGGTAGTTTGGTTTTGGCCTTTGCCGTTTTCGACGGAGGGAAAGTTTTGTGCCTGGTTTTTGCCATTTTCGTCAGAAAGGCTGGTCAGTGCTGGATTGCTGCCGTTTTCATCAGAAGGGTTGGTTTGTGCTGGATTGCTGCTATTTTCACTGGAAAAGCCAGTCAGAGTCTGGTGGCTGCTGTTTTCATCCAAAGGCTCAGTTTGAGTTTGGTTCCTTTCATTTTTATTAAAATAGCCGGTTTGAGTCTGGTTCTTTTCGTTTTTATCAGAAAAGCCAGTTCGTGTCTGATTCTTGCTGATTTCATTGAAAGGCCCGGATAATGTCTGGGTTTTGCCGATTTCATTGAAAGGCCTGGTTAATGTCTGGTTCTTACTGATTTCATCGAAAGGTTCAGTTAATGTCTGGTTCCTGCCGATTTCATCGAAAGGCCCGGATAATGTCTGGCTTTTACTGATTTCATCGAAAGGTTCAGATAATGTCTGATTCCTGCCGATTTCATCGAAAGGTTCGGATAATGTCTGATTCCTGCCGATTTCATCGAAAGGTTCAGATAATGTCTGATTCCTGCCGATTTCATTGAAAGGTTCGGTCAATGTCTGATTCTTGTCTGTTTCATCAGAAAGTTTAAATTCGGTCTGGTGGTTGCTTCTTTCCTGGGAAAGACTGGTTTGAGTTAAATTTCTAATATTTTTAAGAGAACAACTGGCTTGAGTCTGGTCTCTGCTGTCTTTATCAGAAAAATTGGCCTGTGTCTGGTCTTTGCCGCCTTCATGGGAAAGTCCGGCTTGTGTCCGGATCTTGTCATCCTTATGGGAAGGTTTGGCCTGTGTCTGGTTTTTGTCATTTTCATGGGAAAGTCCGGTTTGTGTCTGAACTTTGCCATCTTCATGGGAAAGCTTGGCCTGTGTCTGATCATTGCAGCTTTCCTGGAAAAATTTGTTTTCTCCAAATGAATCATCCAGAGTCAGACTTTGTTCTTTGGCAGCTGGACAGTCAAGTACTTTTAATCTCCCAAACTGGATTTCAGCAGCAATCGGTTCTTCCAGATGAGGGGACAGCCTGTATAGAATGGAAAATCTTCGTATTGGATCTTTTTCCTGAAAGGCTTCAAACAATTGCGTATAGATTTCACCGGCTTCTTTCATCTGTGCTTCTTCCATTCTCATAAAATCCAGGGAGGCAAGAACCTGTTTTCTGCTTTCCAAAAGAACTTCAACCGTTTCCTCATCTGAATGCAGGGCCATAAAAAAGTTGATGGATTCCTGGTATTTTTGGGCGGCTTCCGCCTTTTTCCGGCATTCTTCCAACTGGCTGCGGGCTGCATTGATTGTGGCGGGTAAAGGTTTTGCCAACAAGTCGGTAAATTGTATTGCAAATGCCTCCTGAATTGTATGAAGCTGATGAAGCTTGGACTGAAGCTCCTGATTCAGTAAGCCGGAAATAAATTCTCCGCAGGTGATACAGTTGTTTAATTCCGGAATTTTATGGTTTAAATCCATTATAATACTCTCAAGGGTGGTTAAAGTCTGTAGAAGCTGATGAATCTGTTCTGGATTGGGCATGATGTAGAGTCCTCCTTCCCATGCTCTGATTGCTTCCTGCAAGTTCCTGGTTTTTCGTGCTGTTTTCATAAAAAGTATGGGACAATTATATCATCTCTGGTTATCTTAAACAATGGTCAATCTGTTTTTTTCAAAGCTTTCCAGATTGGCGTTTACAATTTAGACATATATACATATTATACTGATTTTAAATATATTCTGATGAAGGGTAAAGCAGCAGATTATGCTGCTGCTTGTTGTAAAGGAAGAGGAGGCTTGGTGATGGATATGACATTTGAAGAAAAGCTTTTGGCAGCAAGTCCGTATTTGCTGCGCTGGATTGACCTTTCCATAGCGCCCAAAAGTTTGACAGTGCCTTATGATTTGAAGAAGGTGAAACGGCTGGAGGGAAGAAAATTTCCTGGTTTTGTCAATGGAGGGAAAAAGAACAAATCACCACTAATTGAGGATTTTCTTACATCCGGAAAAAAGGACTGGAGTTTGCTGGGAGAGATGACAAATCTTCAGGTGCTGGAATTTCCCTCCAGAATGCCTTCTGGCCTGATTGAAGATTTTTCTTTTCTTCCAAAGCTGACCAGTTTACAGCGGCTGGATCTGAAGTCCACAGGATTTACCGATTGTTCCTTGTTGTCTGGTCTGAATCAGCTGAAATATCTGATACTTCCTGCCCGGAAAAAGCTGCTTCATGGGGAGGTGCTGGATGCTTTATCCTGCTCTGTTTCCACGGATGAGCCTTTTTATCAGGAGGATACCTTTCCCTCTTATAAAATATTGCTGCCGCAGGAGTGCGATATGCCTGTGTCCGGGGGCTTTGCTATTCGGTATCTGGACTATGGACGGGTGAACTGTACCAATGGGGAAATCACTCAGGCTGTTGTGGATAAGCTAATTAAAAAGGTTCGAAAGGGAGATGTGAATTCCCTTTGTCTTTCTCTGGATGAATCCGGAGAGGAGGATTTTTTTACAATGGATTTGGAAAATGGCTGGGCTGCTCCTATGTTTAATGTGTGGGGCGAGGATGGAGAAGCCATTTGTTTTCAGCCGATTAATGATAAATATAACAGTGTGGAGGAGGATGCTCCAGTTGAAATCGGAGGTCAGAGCCCTGTGCCGAAACGTTTTGCCCTGGATGACCTGAATCTGGCGGCAGAGTGCGTCGCTTATTTTGCTAAAACAGGAAAGCTTTATCCTGGTATTTCCTGGGCAGAGTTTTCCTGAAAATCTTATATCATTCGAAGAGAGGCGCAGGCCTCTTTTTTTATGCACATGGGGCGGAAAAGAGTATGGCCGCTTATACGGCCCCGCCCCGGTGCGGCGGGCAGGTGCTGCAGGGACTGTCCGCCCTGCACAAGAGCGGTATCGTTCGCCGGGAGGTAAAGCCTGAGTATGTGATGCTGAACGGGCTGGCAGTGGGAAAGCTTCCGGGAGAAGAATTGTGCAGAAGAGGGCTGGGAATCTTTATCCGCAAATTTTATTGGAGGACTTTTATTTGAAAGCAAGGGATGACGCTTATATGGTGGTTGCGTGGGTTATGTATCAGAAGTATGCCAATGCCATCCCCTGTATCAGCAGGAGCAGGACTTTTAACAAATGGGAGTGATTTTTTCAAGGGCAACCCTCGCAAACTGGATCATTTATTGTGCGGGGAATTATCTGGAGACGCTGTAAGATTATTTCCATCAGGAGATGTTAAAGCGGGAATTCCTTATGGCGGATGAAACGAGAATCCAGGTGTTGAAAGAACCAGACCGGGAAGCGGAGACGGACTCGTATATGTGGCTGTTTCGCACAGGAGAAGACGGTCTGTTTCCGACTTATTATATACAAATATATGGAAATCCGCGCAAAATTCAACGCGGAAAAATTCCTGAAAGGGTTTCAGAGGTACCTTGAAACAGACGGCTACCAGGAATATAATAATCTGTCGGATGTGAAAATGTGCTGCTGCTGGGTCCATGTGAGAAGATATTTCGTGGACGCGTTTGGGGAAAGTGGTGAGCTATGCCCAAAATCACAAAGAGCTTCTGATGACGTATCTGGAGGACGGCAAGTGCAGCATATTGAATAATCAGAGTGAAAATGGAATCTGTTCATTTACGGTGGGGAGAAAGAATTGGCTGTTCGGCAATACGCCCCAGGGACCACAGACAAGCGCAATGGTCTATACAATGGTAGAGATGGCAAGGGCAGATAAGCTGAATATTTACAAATATTTGAAGTACCTTCTGGAGAAACTGCCAGACACAAAGCTGACGGATACGGAGCTTGGCAAACTGTGCCCCTGGAATGAAGAGGTCATTGTTAACTGTTCCAGCACAACATCCTGAACCTGGGAGCGGCCAAAGAACCGGGCCTTGTACATCTTATTGTCCACCTTGGTTGTTTTGTATTCCTCTCTGTTGATGATATAAGTATATCGGTTATGTACATAATGCACGATATGAATAATAGCCAAAGTTATGTACATAATTTTGCGTGCTTTTGTTATGTACATATATTTTACAACATGCTATACTTGCAAAGTAAGGCAGAAAAAATACCTATATCCACTATTAATCTTCCATAAAAAGGCTATTAATGAACGCATGGAGCGGGATAACCCTCCTCTTGCTGCCTCCAAAACCCCATAATCACCCAAGAAAGGGGAATCCTATGTCAGAAGCATTAGCCCACACAAACATTTACACAGAAGAAGATTATTACAACCTGTCGGAGAACGTCCGGGCCGAACTAATCGACGGCCAGCTCTATTACATGGCGGCTCCCAGCAGAGTACACCAGAAGATACTAAATTTTATGAATACTGAAATCAACATCTATCTTCGGACTAAGGACGTCCCTTGTGAGGTCTACCCGGCCCCTTTCGTTGTCAAATTGTTTTCCGAAGATGACAAAAATGTGGTGGAGCCAGATATAAGCGTTATCTGCGACCCTGACAAGCTGACAGACCGGGGCTGCACCGGGGCGCCGGACTGGATCGTGGAGATCATTTCCCCAACCACCTCCAGCCATGATTATATCCGAAAGTTAAACCTGTATGCCGATGCAGGAGTGAGGGAGTATTGGATCGTAAATCCCATAGATCAGTCTGTGTATGTTTATTTCCTGGAAGAAGACAAATTTAGAACCACAGCTTACACCCTCCAGGACAAAATAAAGGCCAATATCTATGATGATCTGTGGATTGACTTTGCAGAGCTGGAGCTGTAATCTTCTCCTGTATGGCCTCTGGGACTATTCCCAGAGGCTCTTTTCCTAAACAATAAACCCATCTCTGAACCTGATAAAGAATAACCCTTACAGCTCTGTCTTATCAGGTGGAAATCTCTTTTGCTTGTTTACTTTCATAGACTGTAATGAAACTTGAACAAGAAAAGTAAAAACTTCGATTTTGTGCGGATTTTTAAAATTTTCCGCTCTGTAAATGGCAGGTTTACTTCAACACATCCTCCAGATTTAATGTCTTAGTTCCATCCTCTAAGATAAAGCAGGGGATTCCAATGCCGCCGTTTTCCCTGACCTTT
>CATLIJ010000142.1 GCA_949948825.1 uncultured Clostridiaceae bacterium | reverse complement strand
TTTGAAGAACAATACTGTTTATCAGGATTTTGTAAAATATCATGCAGATGGTGCGTTTTGGGCGATGGTTCGCCAGGGATGTGGATTCGCCGAGGAGAGCCCGTCAGGGAGGGATGGTGGTCTTCGCTCCGGTCGGCGCTTAACGTGTGCCACTGGCACACAACGCCCTGGGGCAGAAGGCGGCCTGGGCCGGGATATTCAGCAGTTATATGATGTTGCGCGGTATGTTGAGGATGAAGCCCGTCTGCATCAGCGTTTTGAGAAGCTGACTGTGGACGATCTGGCAGGAACCGAGTGCTTTCCGTGCATCAACGAAGTGATTCTGATAACCATGGATTCCTTTATATATACAGTCCTTTGAAGGAACAGGATAAGGTAGATAAAAGAGGCTTTTTTGATGCGGATGAAAACTCTGATGCTATAAAAAAGAAAGTATCAGGCGGTGCGTGGAATATGGCAGAAGATATGCAATTATGCAGAAAGGTGTTCAGCCTGAATATTTGATGCCTGTAAAATTCTTGGGTGGAAATACAGAATTTGAAGGATTTACTCCAAGAGAAAGTATCCGGATCAAGATGAGCGGCGGCGGAATGAACTTTGTGCATGGCGGTATCAGCTTGCAGGAAATGGTTGTTCCGGTGATCGAGTATCACTATCTCCGCAACGATTCTATGGAATACAAGCGTAATAAGCAAAAATATGATACCAAGCCGGTAACAGTTAATCTGCTGTCCACAAACCGTAAAATCAGCAATATGATTTTCTCGCTGAACTTCTATCAGAAAGATGCAGTCAGTGCAAACCGTGAAGCAGCTATTTATCAGGTTTACTTTACGGACGAAAATAGCAAGCAGATCAGTGATGTTCAGAAGATTATTGCAGATAAGACCAGCGACAACGGCGCAGAGAGAACATTCCGCTGCCAGTTTAATCTGAAATCTCTGAAATACAGCAATACCGCTGCATACTATCTGGTAATTGCAGATGAACAGGGATTGCAGATGCCACAGCGTGAGCCGTTTCAGATTGACATCGCTTTTGCGGTGGATGAGTTCGATTTCTTTAATTAATACCGCAAGATTGTCCGTAAAGACCTGATAAAGAAAATCAGGGAAGGGGCGAATGTTCCGGTTTATGTCCTTGAGTTCCTGTTGGGGCAGTATTGCAGCTTGGATGAGACTAAAATGAACCTGCCGGAAACCGTACCTGCTGTGGTATAAACCATAAGTGGTTGTCGTAAAAATGTGGTCAAATCAAGAAAATTGAGTGCGAAAGCAAGTGAAAAACCTTTGTGAAGCCCGTAAAATCAAGGCTTCACAAATTCTTTGCAAAAAATTAGCACTCAAGGGTTGACAGTGCTAATAACGTGTGTTATAGTACTAATAGAACAAGGAGGTAAAGGAGACCCCGGTGGATTCCGGAAGGAGGGTGCATTTATGAATATAAACAAGTTTACACAAAAGTCTATGGAAGCGGTTCAGAATTGTGAAAAGCTGGCATATGAATATGGGAACCAACAGATTGAGCAGGAGCATTTATTTTACAGTCTGCTCACATTGGAGGACAGCCTGATTTTAAAATTGCTGACTAAGATGGGGATTGGCAAAGAGCTGATTTTAAATGAAGCAGAGCAGAAGCTGGCAGGTCTTCCCAAGGTCAGCGGCGCCAGTCAGGTTTATATCAGCGGTGATTTAAACAAGGTATTGATTCATGCAGAGGATGAGTCTCGTGCTATGGGTGATGAATATGTGTCTGTGGAACATATTTTTCTGTCCATGATGAAACAGGGAGACCGGGTGATGAAGGAATTGTTCCGGCAGAATGGAATCACCAGGGACAGCTTTCTTAAGGCCCTTTCCACAGTGCGGGGGAACCAGCGGGTAGTCAGCGACAATCCGGAGGCAACCTATGACACGCTGGAAAAATACGGCTATGATCTGGTAGAGCGGGCCAGAGACCAGAAGCTGGACCCTGTGATTGGAAGGGACGGGGAGATTCGAAATGTGATTCAGATTTTATCCCGGAAGACAAAGAATAACCCAGTGCTTATCGGTGAACCAGGAGTGGGCAAGACAGCAGTGGTAGAGGGGCTGGCTCAGCGGATTGTGCGGGGAGATGTGCCGGAAGGCCTGAAGGACCGGAAGCTGTTTGCCCTGGATATGGGCGCACTGGTAGCTGGCGCAAAGTACCGCGGAGAGTTTGAGGAGCGTCTGAAGGCAGTTTTGGAGGAGGTAAAGAAAAGCGACGGACAGATTATTCTGTTTATTGATGAGCTTCACACCATTGTAGGAGCAGGAAAGACAGAAGGCTCCATGGATGCAGGCAATCTTCTGAAGCCCATGCTGGCAAGAGGGGAGCTTCACTGTATCGGCGCGACTACCTTAAATGAGTATCGGAAATATATTGAGAAGGATGCAGCTTTGGAGCGGAGGTTTCAGCCAGTGCTGGTGGACCAGCCCACAGTGGAGGATACGATTTCCATATTGAGGGGAATAAAAGACCGGTATGAAGTATTCCATGGGGTAAAGATTACGGATTCAGCCCTGGTGGCAGCGGCCATGCTTTCGGACCGGTATATTACGGACCGTTTTCTTCCGGATAAAGCCATTGATCTGGTAGATGAGGCATGTGCATTGATCAAGACCGAGCTGGATTCCATGCCGTCAGAGCTGGATGAGCTGTCCCGGAAGATTATGCAGATGGAGATTGAAGAGACTGCGCTGAAAAAGGAGACAGACCACCTGAGTAAGGAACGGCTGGAGGATCTGCAAAGGAATCTGGCAGAGCTGCATGATGAGTTTGCCAGCCGGAAGGCTCAGTGGGAGAATGAAAAGGCTTCTGTAGACAAGCTGTCTGCTCTGAGGGAGGAGATTGAACAGGTAGGAAGGGAGATTGCCCAGGCCCAGCAGGAATATGACTTAAACAAGGCGGCAGAGCTGCAGTATGGTAAGCTTCCCGGGCTGCAAAAGGAGCTGGAGGCGGAAGAAGAGCGGGTGAAGCATCAGGACTTAAGTCTGGTACGGGAAAGTGTCACGGATGAGGAAATCGCCCGGATTATATCCCGTTGGACCGGTATTCCGGTCAGCAAGCTTAATGAAAGTGAACGGAGCCGGATTCTCCATCTGGCAGAGGTTCTTCATAAACGGGTGGTCGGCCAGGATGAGGGTGTGGAAAAGGTTACAGAAGCCATTCTTCGCTCCAAGGCAGGTATCAAGGACCCGGGAAAGCCCATAGGCTCCTTTTTGTTCCTGGGGCCGACAGGCGTAGGAAAGACTGAGCTTGCAAAGACACTTGCAGAAGCCCTGTTTGATGATGAGAATAATATGGTCCGCATTGACATGAGCGAATATATGGAAAAGCATTCTGTGGCTCGGTTGATTGGAGCGCCTCCAGGATATGTGGGATATGATGAGGGCGGCCAGCTGACTGAGGCAGTACGCCGCAAGCCATATTCTGTGGTTTTGTTTGATGAGGTGGAAAAGGCTCATCCAGATGTGTTCAATGTGCTTTTACAGGTGCTGGACGACGGACGGATCACGGATTCAGCGGGAAAGACGGTGGATTTTAAAAATACAATTTTAATCATGACCTCCAATATTGGTTCTCAGTATTTGTTAGATGGCATTGACGAGAACGGGGCAGTGGGAAAAGCTGCGGAAGAGATGGTGATGGGAGATTTACGGAACCATTTCCGTCCGGAGTTCTTAAACCGTCTGGATGAGACGATTTTGTTTAAACCTCTTACCAGGGATAACATCAGTCATATTGTGGATTTGCTGGTGGCGGATATGAATAAAAGGCTGGAGGAACGGGAATTAAAGGTGGAACTGACCCCGGCTGCCAAGGCATTTGTCACAGAACACGGCTATGATCCGGCTTACGGTGCCCGACCTCTCAGGAGATATTTGCAAAAATATGTGGAGACTCTGGCTGCGCGGATTATTCTGCAGGGCGACATTCATCAGGGACAGACAATTGTGATTGATGTGTCGGAAAACGGTGAAAAATTGATTGGTTTTGCAGAGTAATTTGATTGGTTTTGCAGAGCAATGTCAGGAAGAACTTCATTGACGCATCCTCTGATTTGTATTATACTCAAAAAAATACTTATTTGCTGAAGAATAAGCAAAGGAGAGATTTCAAATACAGATCAGGAGGATAATACTGTGGATAATAAGCAGCTGGCAATCGACAAGCATAGAGAATGGAAGGGCAAAATTGAGGTGATTTCCCGTGTGCCTGTGACGAACCGGGAAGAGCTTGCCATAGCCTATACGCCCGGAGTGGCAGAGCCGTGCCTGCTGATTGCAGAAAAAGAGGAACTGGCTTATGATTATACCCGCAAGGGGAATCTGGTGGCTGTCATTACAGATGGAACTGCTGTGCTGGGACTGGGAGATATCGGCCCTGCTGCCGGGATGCCGGTAATGGAGGGGAAATGTGCCTTGTTTAAGGAGTTTGCAGATGTGGATGCTTTTCCCCTCTGTGTGGATACAAAGGATGTGGATACATTTGTTCAGACGGTTGCCCTTATATCCAAAAGCTTTGGAGGAATCAATCTGGAGGATATTGCTGCGCCCCGATGTTTTGAGATTGAAAAGCGGTTAAAAGAGGTTTGTGATATTCCCATATTCCATGATGACCAGCATGGCACAGCTATTGTGGTAGGGGCTGCCCTTTTAAATGCAGTGAAGGTGACTGGCAAGGAGATGGGAAAGCTTCGGGTGGTGATCAACGGGGCAGGAGCAGCAGGAATTGCCATTGGGAAGCATTTGATTGCCATGGGATTTGGAAATGTGATTATGTGTGACATTCATGGAATGATCTGTCAGGGAGATGAAGGGTTAAATTCAGGGCAGGAGGAGATTTCTCATATCAGCAACCAGGCAAAGGAGCATGGCAGTCTGGCAGATGCCATGAAGGGAGCAGATATTTTTGTAGGTGTGTCCAGACCGAATCTGGTGACAAGGGATATGGTGGCTTCTATGAATCATGGTATTGTATTTGCCATGGCCAATCCAGTCCCTGAGATCATGCCAGATGAGGCAGCAGCAGGAGGAGCGGCTGTTGTGGGAACCGGCAGGTCAGACTATCCCAATCAGATCAATAATGTGCTGGTATTTCCAGGATTGTTCAAGGGGGTTCTGGCAGTGCGGGCCACAGAGATCACGGATTCCATGAAGATTGCGGCCTCCCATGCCATTGCAGCTGTGATTCCGGAGGAGGAGCTGACCGCTGGGTATGTAATTCCTTCTTCTTTCAATCGGCAGGTAGTGCCAGCTGTGGCAAATGCAGTGGCAAAGGAAGCTGTGAGATTAGGGTTAAACCGGGTGGCATATCAGGAAATCCAGTAAGGGAAGGGCAATCTTTTGCTGTTTTGTCCGGGAAATTGTATTGGCAGGTTTGAGAGGAAGAAGAGAGCGTTTTATGATGCTCTTTTCTTCCTCTTGTTTTTATTTTTTTTACAAACCTTTATTTTTCACAAACTTTTTTACAGACAAACTTTTATTTTTTCACAAACTGTTTGTCAAATTCAGCATTAAAATAATAATAATTCTTCTCATCCAGTTTCAGCTTGGTCTTTTCCAGCGCCTCTCCAAATCGCTGGAAATGGACGACTTCCCTTGCCCGAAGGAACTTTAAGGGCTCCAGTATATCAGGGTCGTCGATGATTCGGATGAGATTTTCATATGTGGTCCGTGCTTTTTGTTCAGCAGCCAAATCTTCAAAAAGATCGGTAACAGCATCCCCTTTTGACTGAAATTCACAGCTGTTAAATGGCACTCCTGCAGCAGCGGCAGGCCACAGAGCTGAGGTGTGATCCACATAATAGGCGTCAAATCCAGCAGTTTTGGCATCCTCCGGCTTCATATTTTTTGTTAGCTGGAAGATGATGGCGCAGACAATTTCCAGATGTCCCAGTTCCTCTGTGCCAATATCTGTCAAAAGACCTGCCACTTCCTTGCATGGCATGGTGTACCGCTGGGAAAGATAACGCATGGAAGCAGCCAGTTCTCCGTCTGGTCCGCCAAACTGACTGATAATCAGGGAAGCTGTTTTGGGACAGGTTTTCCGGATATTGACCGGATATTGAAGTCGTTTTTCATAAGTCCACATATTACACACCTCCCATATTGTCCCAGGGCAGCGGTCCGTCTGACCAGGTAAAATGCTTTTGTCCCGGGTATTTGCAGTAGCTTCCGGTTTCATTGTTAGTGTCTGGACAGACCAGATAAAGATTCAAAGGTTCAAATTCTCTGGCATAATTCTGCATCAGCTGATACCGCTGATTCTTGGCCTGAGTAAAGGCATCCAAAGCCTCCTTGTCCAGAGGGTGGGTATCCAGATATAAGGTCAGATCATCCACCTGAAAGCCAACCTGCTGGATTTCCTCCAGGAGCTGTGTGCGGTTAGCCATGGAAATCACCTCCTGTCTTAAAAAATGGTTTGTCCAGACAGGGAAATATGGTTCCCTGCTTTAAGGCTTTGGACGGTTGATAGGGTGTTTCCCACTGCTGCACTGGTACAGTAGCCATAGCAAGGGTAAGGCCCGCAGAAGGTGCGGGAGCTGGCAGCTTCTCTCCGCATCCACAGGATGCAGGAGCAGGTTTGCAGATACAAGCGCTCATCATAGCTTCACTCCTTTCTTTCGTGTTCATGGTTAGTATGGACATGACACTCAAAACTTACGTTGCATAATTCAT
>CATLIJ010000141.1 GCA_949948825.1 uncultured Clostridiaceae bacterium | reverse complement strand
CGCCATCTGATGGATTTTGGCGATTTGGAATTTTCGGTGAAAATTTTAAACACAGATCAAATCGTTCATAATATGGATGAATTGCTTCCGATTGCTGGAATGATTGTTCGATGACAGAATAACCGGATGAAAAGGAGACTGATATGGATGAAGGGAAGCTATAATATTACTGTTTCAAATAGAAAAATACGTTATGATTTTACAATTCGAAGGAATCTGACGATTATTAAAGGAAACAGCGCAACTGGAAAGACAACTTTGGTGGAAATGATTCGTGAATATTACGAGGCAGGCGAAGATAGCGGCATTATTCTTAAATGTAAAAAACCATGTAGGACTCTTTCAGGAAAAGACTGGAGAGTGGTTCTCACTGCTATGGAGGAAACAATCGTTTTTATTGATGAAGGAAATTCTTTTTTGACAACAAATGAATTTGCTGATTATGTTCGTAATTCCAGTAATTATTATGTGATTGTGACAAGAGAAGGACTTCCCAACCTTCCCTATAGTGTGGAAGAAATTTATGGTATTCGTGAGTCAGGGAAATATGCATCACTAAAGCAAACATATAATGAGTTTTTTCATATTTATGGTAAATCAGATTATAGAGGACCTGTAAGACCAGAATGTCTGATTGTGGAGGATTCTAACCCAGGATATGAATTTTTTTCAAGACGATTCCAAGAAAAAGGGGTTTCTGTGATTAGTGCTGGCGGAAAATCAAATATATTTAAAAAGATTATAAATAATTCCATGAAGCATGTACTTATTATTGCAGATGGAGCTGCTTTTGGGCCAGAAATGGACCGGGTTATGAAATTGATTGAAAGAAGAGAAGAGATTGTATTATATCTTCCGGAATCTTTTGAATGGTTAATTTTAAATTCTGGTATTATACAGGATTCGGAATTGGATGCAATTTTAGAACAGCCGGAAGAGTTTATTGAAAGTACTAAATATTTCAGCTGGGAGAGATTTTTCACAAATTTATTAATGACAAAAACCAACCATACATATTTACAATATTCGAAAAAACAGTTGAATCAGGTTTATTTACATGAAACTATTGCATCAAAGATTATCCATCAAATAACTGGCATTGAGTTATAGATTGAATTTCACCAATCATTCACACAAGATGCAGGAGAAGAACATGCATAACCAAGAAAGGCGAAAAATAATTGTCATTGGAGGCGGGGCATCTGGCATGGCAGCCGGGATCATGGCAGCGCGGCAGGGAGCGGCAGTCACAATCCTGGAACATATGGACCGGGTAGGGAAGAAGCTGCTTTCCACAGGAAACGGCCGGTGCAACCTTGGCAATGAATCGTTCAGTCCAGATTGTTACAGATGCACCCAAAAGGATTTTCCCGGAAAGGTGTTAAAACAGTTTGGAGTGGAGGACGCAAAAAAATTTTTGCGAAGCTTTGGAATTGTAATTAAAAATAAAAACGGCTATTTGTATCCCCAGTCAGAGCAGGCGGCAGCTGTGGTGGATCTGTTTCGGCTTGAGCTTGAGCGCCAACAGATTCAGGTGATTACCGGATGTTCTGTCAAGGGGATTCTTTTTCAGAATACAGATGATTTCCTGATTCAGACGAATATCGGAAAGATAAGAGGAGACCAGGTCATATTGGCCGCTGGTTCCAGGGCTGCGCCCTTTACTGGCTCTGACGGCAGCGGATATCAGCTGGCAGAGTCCCTGGGCCATAGAATCCTCTCACCGCTGCCAGCTCTGGTACAGCTGCGATGTGAAGGCAGATTTTTTAAACAGCTGGCTGGGGTGCGGTGCGAGGGAAAGGTGGCTTTGTACTCAAATGGAAAAAAGCTGGCAGAAGACTTGGGAGAAATACAGCTGACGGACTATGGCATATCTGGAATCCCGGTCTTTCAGGTGAGCCGTTTTGCTTCCGTTGCATTGGAAAAGAAAAAAGAAGTGAAAGCTGTTCTGGATTTTCTTCCTTCTATGGATAGGGAAGAAGCAAGAGATTTTCTGTTGCTGCGCAGAAAGCAGTTCGGTCACGTGAAATGGGGGGATTTTCTTACCGGAATCCTTCCCAAAAAGCTGGCAAGCGTGGTATTAAAGCAGACAGATGCTGATTTGGAACAAATGGCGGCAAAACAGCCTGTGGCCTTTTTTGAACAACTTGTGAAACAGATAAAAGCCTTTGAGGTAAAGGTGACAGCAACCAATTCTTATGAACAGGCTCAGATTTGCTGCGGCGGGGTGGATACCAGGCAAATCCGGCCTGAAAATCTGGAATCCCGTCTGATTCCTGGACTTTACCTGGTGGGAGAGCTATTGGATGTGGATGGAATCTGCGGCGGATATAACCTTCAATGGGCCTGGTCAACAGGATGTCTGGCGGGAAGAAGTGCGGGGAGATAAAATAGTTATCAAAACAGGGAGGAATATGATACAGATTAATCAATTAAAGCTTCCGGTTGGACACAAGCCGGAAGAAGTGAAAAAGAAAGCTGCCCAAATGCTGCGGTTGCAGGAGACGGATCTGGCATCTGTCACAGTGCGGCGTCAATCTTTGGATGCCCGGAAAAAACCGCAGCTGTTTTACGTCTATACGGTTGAAGCGGAGCTGAAATCCGGGCAGTCAGAAAATCTCTCTGCCAGAGAAAAGACGGAAAAGGAAAAAAATGGAAAAAGAGAGAAAAAACATTTATCAGAACAAAAGCTTGTAAACCGAATCAAAAATCCACAAATCCAAATTGGCAAACAAGGGTCTTATCAGTTTGTGAAAACCGGAAAAAAGGAACTGTCTTCTCCTCCGGTAATTATTGGGACAGGGCCGGCAGGATTGTTCTGCGGTCTCATGCTGGCCCGTCACGGGTACCACCCCTTGCTTTTAGAGCGGGGGATGGATGTGGAACAAAGACAAAAGGCAGTAGAGCTTTTTTGGGAAAAAGGCATTTTAAATCCAGATTCCAATGTGCAGTTTGGCGAGGGAGGGGCTGGAACCTTTTCGGACGGCAAACTGAATACTCTGGTAAAAGACTCACATGGACGAAATCAGCTGGTACTGGAAACCTTTCATGAATTTGGCGCGGATGAAAAGATTCTTTATCAAAATAAGCCTCATATTGGAACGGATGTGTTAAGCCGGATTGTAAAAGGAATGCGGGAGGAGATTATCCGGTTGGGTGGTCAGGTTCGTTTCGGATGTCAGGTGACGGATTTGATTGTGGATAAAGAGTGCAGGCAGATCAGGGGAGTTATAACCAGTCAGGGAGAGCAGATTTTGTCTGATGTGGTGGTTTTAGCAATCGGACACAGTGCGCGGGACACCTTCTCCATGCTGAATCAACAAAATATTCCCATGGCCCCAAAGGCTTTTGCTGTGGGACTCCGGATTCAGCATCCTCAGGACATGCTCAACCTTTCCCAATACGGCAGGCGGCCATTTGGGACCTTAGGAGCAGCTGACTACAAGCTGACCTGGAAAGTAGCCAGTGGCCGCGGCATATATTCTTTTTGCATGTGTCCTGGAGGATATGTGGTAAATGCTTCCTCTGAGCCAAACCGATTGGCTGTCAATGGAATGAGTTATCATAGCCGTGGAGGGAAAAACGGAAACAGCGCTCTGATTGTGACTGTGACGCCAGAAGATTTCCCGGATCAGACCCCTCTTGGCGGGATTGCTTTTCAGCGCCAGTTAGAAGAGCTGGCTTTTCAGGCAGGAAACGGAAAGATTCCAGTACAGCTTTATGGTGATTTTAAAGCCAGACAAAAATCAAAGGAGCTGGGAACGATAGAGCCGCAGATGAAAGGCAGCTGGAGCTTTGGAGAGCTTCATTCTCTGTTTCCCACAGAACTTTATCAGACATTTTTGGAGGGTATGGAGCACTTTGGAAAATCCATTGCAGGCTTTGACCGGACAGA
Organism: uncultured Clostridiaceae bacterium; assembly: GCA_949948825.1. Classification (GTDB taxonomy): domain Bacteria; phylum Bacillota; class Clostridia; order Lachnospirales; family Lachnospiraceae; genus Brotaphodocola. The sequence continues at coordinate 2,831 of CATLIJ010000141.1, read as the reverse complement.
TGCCCTTCTGGCAGGGGTGGAAAGCCGGACCTCCTCTCCGGTGCGGATTTGGAGAGATGAAAATGCAAAGAGTGTTGTGGCTGGTCTGTATCCCTGCGGCGAAGGCGCTGGATATGCAGGAGGGATTACCTCAGCTGCCATGGATGGGGTTTTGGTGGCAGAGAAGATTGCTGAGGAGTTTTGTTCGTTTTAAGGTTTAGAGTTGTTTTCTTGTTTAGTAAGTAATCGGATATCTTCTTGCTTAATGAATAGCTCTGCTGTATAATCGTATTGAATAAAAGCTGTAAACTGTAACAAAAACAAAGATGAGGGTAAGTACAGATATGGATGAGAGAAAGAATTTAAGGGAAAAGAAACGGATTGTGGTGAAGGTTGGTTCTTCTTCTTTGACACATCCAGAGACAGGAGAGCTGAATCTTTTGAAGATTGAGAAACTTGTTCGTATTCTTTGTGATTTAAAAGGAGAAGGGAGGGATGTGGTTTTAGTGTCATCCGGGGCGATTGCTGCAGGGCGGCAGGCTCTTGGGGGACAGAAAAGACCAGTAAGTATTTCGGAGAAGCAGGCTTATGCAGCAGTGGGGCAGGCGCGGCTGATGATGGTTTATCAGAAGCTTTTTTCTGAGTACAATCATGTGGCTGCCCAGGTGCTTTTGACAAAAGATACCATGACCAATGATGTTTCCCGGTATAATGCTCAGAATACCTTTGATGAGTTGATGAATTTGGGAGCAGTGCCTGTTGTAAATGAAAATGACACGGTTTCCACCCATGAAATTCAGTTTGGGGATAATGATCGGCTTTCTGCCATTGTGGCTGCTTTGATTGGAGCAGATCTTTTGATTCTTTTATCTGATATTGATGGATTGTATTCGGATGATCCAAGGAAAAATCCCAAAGCACGTTTTATTGGTCTGGTGGAGGAGATTACACCAGATTTGCTGGCTATGGGAAAAGATACGTCAGGAAGCGATGTGGGGACAGGAGGCATGTCAGCAAAGCTTGCCGCAGCACGTATTGCCACGGACAGCGGTTCGGACATGGTGATTGCCAATGGGGAAAATGTAGAAGTGATTCACGAGATTATGGAGGGAAATGAAAAAGGAACCTTATTTATGGCTCATTCTAATCTGGACTTTGATTTAATGAGCTATGTGAATCACGAATATTAGGGAGCATTGAAAATGATAAAAAATCAATGACAGAAAATATTTGCAAGAAGGAGAATCATGTTATGGATATGGCCAGCATTGACCGGATTAATGAATTGTATCACAAGTCTCAGTCTGTTGGACTGACAGAAGAAGAAAAGGCTGAGCAGGATGCTTTGCGGAAAGCTTATATTGCAGCAATTCGTAAAAACATGCGAGCAAATTTAAACAGTATATCCGTACAGGAAGCAGATGGTAGTATTACAGACTTGGGCAAAAAGTATGGCGGAGTTTCTGATGTACAGTCCTGACACAGAAAATAAACAACAGATTGTCAACAAGCAGGAAATTCGGGAAAAGGTCAAATGGCTGCGGAAAAACTTAAGCAGCGAAGAAAAAAATAAAATGGATGAGCAGATTTTAAAAACTCTGCTGGATTTGCCGGAAATTTTGAATGCAAAATTGGTATATGCATATGCTTCTTTGAAAGGTGAAGTGGATACCTGGGGGCTGATGAAAGCATTGTGGAAAAAACAAATCCCTGTTGCCTTGCCGCGAGTCCAGGGAAAATCCCTTGCATTTTATATTGTGGATAAACCAGAACAGCTGATTTGCGGCAGCTTTGGCATTATGGAGCCAGGAAAAGGCTGCAGACCAGCTGGAAAAGCAGATGCAGACTGTCCCATTCTGGTTCCCGGACTGGCGTTTTCCAGACAGGGAGAGCGGGTGGGATATGGAGGCGGATATTATGATTGCTTTCTGAAACAAGAGTCTGAGCATCTTTCCATTGGACTTGGGTATCCGTTTCAAATATGGGAAAATATAAATATTGAAAAGCATGATCAGAAGCTTTGCTGGATTGTTACCTCGCAGGAATGGATTGTATGTGATACGTAAAAAAAGAGGTTTAGATTCAATCCTTTTTGATGGAAACAATATAGGAAAAAATTGGTTACTGACATTGCCCGTGAACTGTAACAAAAAATTATGAATGGAACAAAGAATGGAGGAAAATATGGATTTGATTGAAATGGGAAAACAGGCAAAAATGGCGGCTGGTTATTTGAATAAACTGGGAGTTGCCAAAAAAAATGAAGGGCTTTTTGCGGCTGCTCAGGCTTTGTTGGATGAAGCGGATGCTATTTTGGAGGCAAATGAAAAGGATATGGCCTGTGCCAGAAGCAATGGAATGAGTCAGGGAATGCTGGACCGGCTAAAGCTGACAAAAGAGCGGATACAGGGAATGGCAGACGGACTTTTGCAGGTAGCTGCTCTGGAGGACCCTGTTGGTGAAGTCTTGTCTATGAAACAAAGGCCCAATGGCTTGATCATTGGCAGAAAACGGGTTCCTCTTGGTGTGATTGGAATGATTTATGAGGCCCGCCCTAATGTGACAGCAGATGCTTTTGGGCTTTGCTTTAAAACAGGGAATGCTGTAATATTAAAAGGCGGAAAAGATGCGATTCATTCCAATCAGGTGATTGTATCCTGCCTGCAGAAGGGACTTAAACAAGCTGGAATTTTAGAGAAATCGGTTCAGCTGATTACCAGTGTGGATCGGGAGACAACAAAACAGCTGATGCGGATGAATGTTTATGTGGATGTTTTGATTCCAAGAGGCGGAGCTGGTTTGATTCGAACTGTGGTAGAGAACAGCACAGTTCCTGTAATTGAGACAGGAAC
>CATLIJ010000140.1 GCA_949948825.1 uncultured Clostridiaceae bacterium | reverse complement strand
TTTTTACGGAACTGTGGAGGATTATGTGGAAAGCATGGCAGGGCGGGAGTTTTTGGGGCAGGAGGAGGATGAGCGGGTGTGCGGAGTCTGCGGCAGGAAATACGGCAGGCCGCAGGAGGAAAAGCGTACAGGAATTGGCAGCACGGAGGGGAAAAGTATATGATATATGGCAGATCAAAAGGAGAAAGCATATGAAAATGATTCTGGAAATGCTGTCCTATCCTTTTCTGGTAAGGGCGCTTTTGGGCGGGATGCTGGTATCCCTGTGTGCAGCCCTTTTGGGAGTAAGTCTGGTGTTAAAACGGTATTCCATGATTGGAGACGGGCTGTCCCATGTGTCCTTTGGCGCTTTGTCCGTGGCTGTGGCAGTAGGCTGGTCTCCTCTGGCAGTATCCATTCCGGTTGTCACTCTGGCTGCTTTTTTTCTTCTGCGGATTACAGAGAACAGCAAAGTGAAAAGCGATGCAGCGATTGCCATGATCTCTGCTTCTGCCCTTGCCATGGGGATTGTGGTGACATCTCTGACTACAGGAATGAATACAGATGTGAGCAGCTATATGTTTGGCAGCATTCTTGCCATGAGCCGGCAGGATGTGGTTTTGGGAGGAATTTTGTCGGTTGTGGTTTTGTGTCTGTTTGTGTTTTGTTATAATAAAATTTTTGCCGTGACCTTTGATGAGAGCTTTGCCAAAGCCACAGGGGTTCAGGTAAAGCGTTACAATATTCTGATTGCTGTTCTGACAGCAGTGACGATTGTACTTGGCATGCGGATGATGGGCGCCATGCTGATTTCCAGTCTGATTATATTTCCGGCTCTCACTGCCATGCGGGTGTTTAAAAGCTTCCGCAGTGTGGTGGTGTGTTCTGGTGTGCTGTCAACTGTGTGTTTTTGTATTGGCATGGCTGTGTCCTATGGGTTGTCCGTACCAGCGGGAGCCAGCGTGGTGTTAGTAAATCTGGCTGTTTTTGGCGTGTTTACAGGGATTTCCCGATTTTACGGCCCTGGCCGGTGAAGGTATGAGAGAGGGAAACAAGATGTTTTTGGCAGAAAGGGAGGAAATGTGGAAATGTCATCTTGGGGAAAGGGATTGTTTGGGAAGCTGTATCAGGTGCGCAGCCATCTCACGCAGACCCAGTTTATTGCTTATGGTTTTTTGGGAATCATTTTCACAGGAACGCTGCTTTTGATGCTTCCGGTTTCCAGCAGAACCGGGGAAGTGAGCAGCTTTGTAAACTGTCTGTTTACCGCAACCAGCGCATCCTGCGTGACAGGGCTGGTCGCCTATGATACCTGGACGCACTGGTCCCTGTTTGGCCAGCTGGTGATTCTGACCATGATTCAGATTGGGGGTTTGGGGTTTGTGACCATTGGCGTATTTCTCTCCATTGTTCTGCGGCGGAAGATTGGGCTGAAGGAAAGAGGACTCATGCAGGAGAGTGTGAATACTCTGCAGATCGGGGGAGTTGTGCGGCTGGCCAAAAAGATTATTGTGGGAACTGTGATTTTTGAGGGGGCAGGAGCGGTCTTGCTGTCCCTTCGGTTTATTCCCCAATACGGCATTTTACAGGGAGCTTATTTTGGGATTTTTCATTCCATTTCCGCATTCTGCAATGCGGGATTTGATTTGATGGGATGTCAGGGACCATACAGCTCTCTGGTGAATTATTATAATGACTGGCTGGTAAATCTGGTGGTCATGTCTTTGATTGTCATAGGCGGAATCGGATTTATTGTGTGGGATGACATAAGCAGGCATCACTTCCGCTTTCAGCGGTACATGCTTCACACAAAGCTGGTGCTTCTGACCACCTTTGGCCTGCTTTTTGGCTGTGCATGGCTGTTTTACCAATTTGAGTCAGAAAATCTGCTGGTGGGAATGGATACAAGCGGAAAGATTCTGACCTCCCTGTTTTCCTCTGTCACTCCCAGAACCGCAGGATTTAATACAGTGGACACAGGAGCTCTTACAGATGCCAGCAAAATGCTTACGGTGTTTTTGATGTTTATCGGAGGCAGCCCTGGTTCCACAGCAGGCGGGGTCAAGACCACTACCATTGTGGTTATGTACCTGCATCTCTGGTCCTCCATTCAGAGAACCTATGGGGTCAATGCCTTTGGAAGAAGACTGGAGGAGGATGTGTTAAAGCGGGCCAGCGCCATTTTTATGATTAACCTGACTCTGGCTTTGGGAGCCTCCCTGTTCATTATGGCAACTCAGCGGCTGTCTGTTATGGATGTGCTGTTTGAAGCATTTTCTGCCATTGGCACTGCAGGAATGACCACTGGAATTACAAGAGACTTAAGTATGCCGTCCAGGCTTGCCATTGTATTTTTAATGTACTGCGGGCGGGTGGGCAGTCTGTCCTTTGCCCTGTCCTTTACCCAGCATAAAAAGGTGGCAAGAGTCCAGCAGCCGGTAGGACAGATTACGATTGGGTAGAATGGCGCCATTCAGACGGCGGAAAAAGAGAACCATCCTGACAGAACAAAACCGTTTCCTGAACTGGCAGGTTTATAAAAAAGGAGAAGAAAACATATGAAATCAATTTTAATTATAGGAATGGGGCGGTTTGGCCGCCATCTTTGCATAAATCTTGCCAAGCTGGGCAACCAGATCATGGCAGTGGATGAGAATGAGGAGACTTTGGAGGATATGCTGGATTATGTGGTCAGCGCAAAAATCGGGGACTGCACCAATGAGGCAGTATTAAGGAGCCTGGGGGTTGATAATTTTGACATTTGCTTTATCTGCATAGGAACCAATTTCCAGAGCAGTCTTGAGATTACCAGCATGGTAAAGGAAATGGGCGGAAGGTATGTGGTCAGCAAGGCAAACCGGGATATTCATGCCAAATTTCTGCTGCGCAATGGGGCGGACGAGGTGATTTATCCGGACCGGGATATTGCGGAAAAGATGGCAGTGCGTTACAGCGCTAACCATGTGTTTGATTATATTGAACTGACAGAGGAATTTTCGATTTATGAGATTCCGCCTCTGCCGGAATGGGTGGGAAAGAGCATTATTGACTTAAGCATCCGGAATAAGTACCATATCAGCATTCTTGCCACAAAGGAGGGGGAGCGGGCCAAGCTGATGCCAGCAGCAGACTATGTAATCCGGGAGGATGAACATTTGATGGTTATTGGAAAGAATGAGGATGTGGATAAGATTTTGAAGGAATTGCGGTGAGAAAAACCGGAAAGAAAGGCTGGAAAAAACCGGAAAGAGAAAATCAGACAGAAAAAACCGGACAGAAAAACCGGAAAGAAAAAATCAGACAGAAAAACCGGCATGGATTTGGGACGAAAGGAAAAGCACTGTCCCGGCTTCCTGCTGGTTTTTCTGTGAAATGCTTCTATATCAGAGGCTTTTATATCATCAGAGGCTTCTATCTCAGAGGGTCAGATGATGTCCCGTCTGAATGGCTGCTGCTTCAGGATGATTTTTTCCTCATTTGACTTATGGGTTCAACTTCCGGTCCAGGTATGCCCACAGCCGGTACATCAGAAAGCCCCAGGCAAAGAACAGGACAATCAGAACGCTTAAGGGCACCGGATTGTCATAATGGTCTGGCAGAAAATATTTCTGCCAGCCAGGGATATCGGTGTAATAATATTGTCCTGGCCCAAAGTCAATTCCCGGCGCCTGCCCCATATTGTTCATCATCATATAGACCGCAATTCCAATGGCAGCTAGAAATATCAGAATGCCTGCGGTACACACGATACGCATGGGGGTCCAGGGCGCGGCTGGTTTCAATTCTTTTTTCTTCATATTATAATTTCCCTTCCGAATCCCTTTTTAAAATCCCTTTTCAAACTTTAAAATCCCTTTTGGCAATGTGCCTGCCTCACCGGTCTTTGGGGATTTATACCGTAATGTTCGGGATGGGGAAAATCCGTCCGGACAGCAAAAGCCATGCCACTACAAAGGTCAGAACCAGGTTAAACACCTGTCCAACGATGTAAAGGACAAAAGGCTTGCCGCCCTGGAACTGTTCTGCCATCTCCTTAAAGTTGGTCTCAAGGCCAATGCAGGTAAAGGCAAGGGCAAAGCACCAGGTCTGAAACTCTTTGATATCAGAAAGGATCTTTGCAGTGGCTTCCACGCCGATGGTGTTCTGGAACACAAAGGAGAAGAACAGGGAAGCACCTAAAAATCCAAGGATAAACTTGGGGAAACGATGCCAGATCTCGGAGGCTCCCACAGTCTGGTCAGCGCTCTTGTCCACCTTGGTTGTGAAGAACACAGCAACAGCAAAGGCCACAAAGCCAATCAGAATGTTCTGGATCATCTTTACCAGGGCAGCCACCTGTCCGGCCAGCTCACCCATGGCATTTCCTGCCAGAACCACAGCGCCCGTGGAGTCAACTGTACCGCCGATCCATGCGCCTCCTACTAAAGGATCAATGGCAACTACCTTACAGAACAGCGGCATACCCACCATCATCAGCACAGTGAAAATCAGGGAAATGCCTACGGCAAAGGTAAGGTCCGTCTTTTTTGCCTTGCAGGCAGCGGCAGTGGCAATGGCAGCAGAGGTACCGCAGACTGAGGTGGCGGCGGCAATGGTCATAACCATGCGCTTGTTTTCCATTTTCAGATATTTGGTGCCTAAAATCCACATGAAAATAATAACTACAGGAGTAACTGCCCAGGCGATGCCCAGTCCGTAAAGACCGAATTTCTGAATGTTGGAAAAGAGCACAGAAGCGCCCATGAGCACCAGGCCGGTCTTTATGTAAAATTCTGTCTGGATGGCTGGTTTTAACCACTCCGGCACCTTTAAAAGGTTAGAGATTACCAGTCCCAGGATCAGGGCCCAGAATGCATATTCCAGGTATTTGCTGAATGTGACCTGGGAAGAGATGAGACGCACCACGCAGGTCAGCGCAAACAATGCCAGAAATGCAACCGCATATTTGGTAATGTTTTTGCCCATCAGATGATTGGAGATGGCAAAAATGACAATCAGGGCTGCCAGGGTCAGCAAAATACCTGCCCAGGTAGTGATGCAGGCTTCGCTGCCATTAAAGAATTTGAGGACAGAGCCATTCTTTGCATCGCCCCATTTTCCAAAGGTGCCTGCTTTAAAGGCAAAGGCGCCGCTGATGACTCCGATGGACGCGATGGCGATGATGATGAATGCCCCCCAGATGGACAGCCAGTCTTCCTTGTGCAGCATGTCTGACATCTGGAACTTGTCAGCAACTACCACATCATCATTCACAGGTGCCGGATTGACGGTTGTAGCTTTTTTACTCATAGTACCTCCTAAAATATAATTATAGTATGAGGTCAATGCAGTTACAAAATTCTGTAACAGTTCCGACCTTCCCAAGGCCGTTCCCAAACATAAGATTGTTAAAACATTGACAACTCTGCGTACCATTATATTGAAAAAAAGGCAAAAAATCTATTGACATTTTACCTAATAATAAGGTTTATATTTGGTTGCTAAGGATAATTTATACAAAACAGAATAAAATAATTAAGAAAAAAATGAAAAATCATTGAATTACATCAAAAAACTATTGATAAAAAATAAACTGACTTTGAGAGTGAGAAACCTCTTGCATTTGGCATTTCCTGGTGATATAATGCATATGATAACATGATAAAGTGACAAATTGTAGAGTGGGCTTACGTCCACTCTTACTTTTTGGCATAAGGAGCGGATTCCCGGCTTTTTGTGCGTTATAGGCGGGCAGGAAGATGCCCCCGTGAATTGCAGCAAAGCTTTGGGAATATCCCACAGGCGAAAAGCGAGGTGATGATATGGCGAGAAGAGAAGAATACGAATCCAGGACAGAGAGCTTTCTGATTCCCTTTCTGGAGCAGCAGAGATTTGAACTGGTGGATGTGGAATATGTAAAGGAGGCAGGGAACTGGTACCTGCGTGCTTATATTGACAAGGAAGGCGGCATTACCGTGGATGACTGTGAGACAGTCAGCAGGGCTTTAAGCGACTGGCTGGATCAGGAGGATTTTATTGAGGACAGCTATACTCTGGAGGTCAGCTCTCCGGGACTGGGAAGACCCCTTAAGAAAGAGAAGGATTTTGAGCGGAGCCTAGGAGAAGAGGTAGAGGTGCGGCTGTATAAGCCGAGAGAAGGACAGAAGGAATACACAGGCATTTTGAAAGCCTATGACAAAGAGACGGTGACTATAGAGACAGAGGACAGCAGAGAGGAAGTATTTACCCGTTCGGAGATTGCATTGATCCGGCTGGCATTTGACTTTTAGAAAAAGGAAAGGATCTTAGGAGGAACAAATCATGAACAAGGAATTGATTGAGGCGCTGGACCTGCTGGAGAAGGAGAAGAACATCAGCAAGGCGACTCTGCTGGAGGCGATTGAGAATTCTCTGATCACTGCATGCAAAAACCACTTTGGCAAGGCAGATAATGTAAGGGTGAATATTAATCCGGAGACCGGAGATTTTGCTGTTTTTGCAGATAAGGAAGTGGTGGAGGAGGTGGAGGACCCGGTGCTTCAGATAAGTCTTGTGGAAGCCCGTATGAAAAGCCCCAAGTATGCTTTGGGAGATGTGGTCCATGTACCCATTGAATCCAAATCCTTTGGCCGGATTGCCACACAGAATGCGAAAAATGTGATTTTACAGAAGATCCGCGAGGAAGAGCGGAGCATACAGTTTAATGAATGGTACCAGAAAGAAAAGGATGTGGTCACAGGCATTGTGCAGCGCAACATGGGAAGAAATGTGAGTATTAACCTGGGGCGGGTAGAT